>CARUQW010000007.1:0-15178 GCA_949077355.1 uncultured Clostridia bacterium
AAAATTTAGTGCTAATAAATAAAAAATTTTGAGACATTTTCAAAAATGATTGACATAGTTTTTATATGAAAGTAGCCCAATGATACAAACGTATCATTGGGCTAAAACGTGGTTTAAGTAAATAGAAAAACTTATAAATTGTGGCTATGCTTGAAATCTTTTATAAAGGATTTGTACATGCCTTCTGAAAGTCTCAAATCGCTATAATCATAAAATCTTCTTGAATAGATAAGTTCACAATTATTTTCTTCTTGTAAAGAAATCACTCTGTAGTGTGCAAAAGTAATACAATCTATTTTATTTGTCGCAATGAGTACATCATCTCCTACTTTTAGTTCTTTAACTCCGTTATTGTATTCTATCCCATCTGAAATAAGGCGAATTGACTGCATAGAATTTTCAAAGCTAGAAATAAATAATTGCTCACCAAGTTTATTAGCAGGTCGTAAAGTTCTAATTTTAGACTTATTTGACACCACTTTATTATCAAGCTTTTCCTGTGTCTGTCTAAAATACTGAACTGGTACAGAATACATTCTGGCATTTAAAGCCATTTCTTTATCTGACGTTAGTAAAATAACATTTTCTTTGTTGGTTGCACAATATTGAACAATGCAAGCATCTGGATTTTCCAATGTTTCATCAATTAACACCATATCAAAGTTTTCCGGATTTTCAGCGGCTAAGCTTAGTATATAACGGGCATCCTTTCCGTCGACATCTTTAAATTTCTGCATTTCTCCTAGTTCTTTAATGGTAACACTAGTTAAAAAAGTCTTCAATGCCAGTTATAGAAGCATCGATAACATACCCAGACAATTTCTTTGTATCAGAATCTACAACTTCATCGTCAACTTCTTGACTTACTTCTTGCTTTTCTTCTTCTAACCGTTTCTCCTGCTCTGCTTTTTCTTTATTATCGTCTAATTGTTTTTTTATCCGTTTAAAGATAATAGGATGCTTTGACAAGGTTGTTTTAATCATTGGGTAAGATAAGCCAGTTAGTTCTTCAATTTCCTTAAAAGTGGTAGCTATTGCTGCTGCTTCTTTGATTTTTTTGCAATCCATTTCAATTTCAGTTTGTGTTCTTTTTCCCATCATTAAGTCGCTCCTTTGCTATAATTTAGTACAAAAAGATTTTTAGTTTTCCTATACTAAAAACACCCTCTCCTTTCTTTGCTCAATTCGAGCTTTTGCGATTTACATAATAGAAGTTACAGGTAAATTATAGCACAGATATTTTTATTTGTAAACCTCTATCTCTTTTCCTAAAAAAGTAGAATATAAAAACACATGACTTACTTTTTTTTCAAGTGCTTCTTCAAGTGCTTTTTTATACAATTCCAACTGCTTTCTATATTTATTTTGTAATGCTTCTTCTGTTTCTACAAAATCTGTCTTATAATCCACTAAAATTAATTCATCTTTTTGATTGATATAATACAAATCTATGATTCCTTGTACTAATATTTCCTCTTCGATTTCTTCCTGATAAATTTCTTTCGCAGGAACAGTAATATAAAACGGTTTTTCTTTTTG
Source organism: uncultured Clostridia bacterium (assembly GCA_949077355.1). Taxonomy (GTDB): domain Bacteria; phylum Bacillota; class Clostridia; order TANB77; family CAG-508; genus CAG-269. The sequence goes on from CARUQW010000007.1 coordinate 1,540, forward strand.
TATTTCTTTCGCCTGTTTCATTTCTTGCCAAATTTTTGATTTCGTAAATTGTAAAATTGCTTTTCGATTGATATTTTTTGCTTCTTTTGGCGTTATAATTTCCTTATTTAATAAGCTTTGGATTAGTTTCTCTACTGATTTTATATCATATTCTTTCTTTTCCTCTAATTTTTGCATACATAGATGTAGTAATGTTCCTTTTTGTGCTCCTGTTAATTTTGTATTCTCTTGTTTTCCGCATAAATTTAGGGTTTCCAAAATTGATTTCTACTTTTTCACGAGTCCTCTGTTTTATTTGTGTAACAGATGATTTGGTTGGAATTTTAGTTGCTAATTCATACAGATATTTTTTTTGTAAAATAGCATCAATTTCTTCTATTTTTGCTTCGTCTATTTTTTCTTTCTCTAAGATTTCTATCATATTTGCTGGTTCTACTTCTGTTTTTTGACAAAAATCTAAAATTTCTTTTTTGGTATATTTCTTCAGCTCTACGATTTCTTCCATCTTAGTTGGTTCATAAAAATATACTAGCAATAACCAATCTAGATATTTAATATATTTCTTTACCAGAATAGGATTGATTTTTTCATTTTGTTTTTGATATCTTTCTATTTGTTGTAATAACTTTTCTTTTTGTTTTTCATATTCTTTTTTAATTCCTGTTATGATTAGCTTTTCTTTTGCCCTTGTTAAGGCTACATACAAAATTCTCATTTCTTCTGATAAAGTTTCTACCAGCGTTTTATTTCGAATAGCGGCTTTGCTTAAAGTATCGTATTGGACTTGTTTTTCATAATCAATATATTTTACACCAATTCCTAATTCTTGATGTAATAATATATTTTGGTTTAAATCCATTAAATTGAATTGTTTCCCTGTACTTGCTAAAAATACCACTGGAAATTCTAGTCCTTTACTTTTGTGGATACTCATAATTCGAATTACATTGTCATTTTCTCCTATTATTTTAGCAGCTCCCATATCTCCACTATTCAGTCTTAACTTTTCAATAAAATGAATGAAGTTATATAATCCTTTAAAACTTGCCGTTTCATATTGCTTTGCTCTTTCAAATAACATTCTTAAATTAGCTTGCCTTAATGTTCCATTTGGCATCAATCCTGCATAATTATAATATCCTGTTTCTTCATAAATTTTCCATATTAATTCATCCAATGCCAAATACTCTTGCTCTTTTCTCCATTTGCTTAATGATTCTAAAAAGTTTTCTATTTTTTCTCTTAAATTTTTTTCTACAGAAAGTTTGGCTTTTTGTAAACAAGTATAAAAGTTATCCTGCTTATCTGCTAAACGAATTTGAATTAATTCATCATCTGTGAATTTTCCAATATTAGATCTCATAACTGTTACTAATGGAATGTCTTGAATTGGATTATCAATAATTCTTAATAGACTCATAACCATTTGAATTTCAATTGAATCTAGGTACTCTTGTGAACTATCCGAAAATACAGGCATTTGCAAATTTAAAATTTCTTGCTCATAAATTGGCGCTGTACTAGCTGTACTTCTCAATAAAATTACTATATCTTTATATTGAATATCACGATAAGTTTCTTGTTTTTTATCCCATACTTGAAATTTGTTTTCAATCAATTTTTGGATTTGGCTTGCTACAAATTTTGCTTCTAATTCTACATCTGCTATATTTTCTTCTTCAGCATTTTCTTCCTCTTCTTCTCTTTCTTCTGTTACTGGGTCAATTACATAAATTTCAATTTTTTCGTTTTGTCCACTTTCTCCGGTAATTGGCTCCCAGATTCAAAAATTCTTCCTGATTATAATCTATATCCCCTAATATTTTGCTCATAATATTTTCAAATATTAAATTGGTAAATTGTAAAACCATTTGCTTACTTCTAAAGTTTTTAAATAATTGTATTTTTAAGTCTTCTTCTGGTTCTCTTACCTCTTTTTTTTGATAACTTTCATATTTACTTAAAAATAATTCTGGCATTGCTTGCCTAAATTTGTAAATACTTTGTTTTACATCTCCTACCATAAAAATATTATTCTTTTTTGAAATCGCTGTTAATATGTATTCTTGTACTAAATTACTATCTTGGTATTCATCAATGGCTATTTCCTGAAATTTATTTTGATACTTTTTAGCCACTTCTTCTGCATTTAACAAAATCTCTAATGCAAAGTGTTCTACATCACTAAAATCCACAATATTTTTCTCTCTTTTTCGTCTATTAAATTCTTTTTCAAAAGTAAGAATTAGATTTTGTAATTTTTTTAGAATAGCATACATATCATAAATATCTTGATTGGCTTCTTGGGAATTACAAATTAGTATTTTATCTAATGTTTTGGTTAATTTTTTCTTTATTTCATCTCTTGTATCTTTGGCTTTCTCTTTAACTTCTGATTCTATTTTTTGTCTTGGCCATGTTACAAATTTTAATGTCAAGGCTATTTCATAAGCTTTATCCCAATTATCCAAATTATCTTTCAAGTTTTCTAATTGTTCTATATCACTTCTTATTGTTTGATAAAACTTTTCTAAATCTATTTCATAAGATAAATCTTCTTCTATTTTTTCTAGCATAGTAATGTCATCCAGTAGTTCTTCTTTTACCTCTTCTAACAGAATCTCACCCCATGGAGTTTTACTAAAATCCTCATCTAATTTATCTTTCAAATTAAACATTTCAATTTTTTCTGCTAACCATTTTTGTGGAAATGGATGGCTTTGTATATAAGAATCAATTTTTAAGACCAAATCCTTTAGTGGTGTATCATCTCGATAACTAGTATACACATTGATTAATTTCGTAAATTCTTCGTCTTCTGTTTCGTATTTTTCTTCAAAAATATCCTCTATTACTTCTTGTTTTAACAATTCAATTTCTGTGGTATCTCCAATTCTAAAATTAGGAGATACATTTTCTAACTCATAAAAATGATTTCTCACTACCTCTAAACAAAAAGAATCAATCGTACAAATACTTGCTTTATTTAATAAAGTAACTTGTCTTTGCAAGTTTTCATCTTCTGGATTTTCTTCCAATTTTTTATAAATCGCATCTAAAACCCTTTCCCTCATTTCCGCTGCTGCACTATTAGTAAAGGTTACAACTAATAATTTATCAATATCAACTTTTTCCTGTATGATTTTATTTATAATTCTTTCTACTAATATCGCTGTTTTTCCGCTTCCAGCAGCAGCAGCTACTAGTATATTAGAACCTTTTTCATAAATAGCATCTTGTTGTTCTTTTGTCCAATTTACTTTACTCATTGTATTCTCCTTTTTGGCAATAATTTCACTCTATATTGTTTTTATTACTTTACATGGGTTTCCAACTGCTACGCTATTGTCTGGAATATCTTTGTTTACCACACTTCCTGCCCCGATAACACAATTTTTTCCAATTTTTACACCTGGCAATATAACAACATTTCCACCTATCCAAACATTATCACCTACTTTGATTGGTTTGGCATATTCTAGTCCTTGATTTCTTGTCGCAAAATCTAAAGGATGCCCTGCTGTATAAAATGAACAATTGGGTGCAATAAATACATTATCTCCAAAAACTACTTTGTTTCCATCTAAAATAATTAAATTATGATTCGCATAAAAATTTTCTCCAATCTCTATATTATAGCCATAATCACACATAAATGGCTGTTCTATGATAAAATTTTCTTTTGTCTTTCCTAAAATCTTTTTCATGCATTGTTTTCTTTCTTCTATTTTAGATGGTTTTATTTGATTATATTTATAGCACAAATCTTTTGCTTGATACAATTCCTCTTTTAATTCTTCGTTAGCAGCTCCATCATATAATTCTCCTGCTAACATTTTTTCTTTTTCCGTCATTTATGATTCCCCTTTACTTTATTTTAACACCTAATAAATAGGATAAATTTGGTAATTGTAGCATATCTATTGTAACTCCCTTAATATCTTCAATCGATACTGCTATTCCTTCTATTTGACTCCCGTGACAAATCAATATCTTTTAAACTGGTTTTAAAAAATTGTGCACCGCATTAAATCCGCTTCTTCGAAAACAATATTTTTTAATTTGTTTTCTTGAAAAAAACTATTTCTTAACACAGTTTCTTGAAATAAGACATTTTCCATGCTAGCAGTGGTAAGATTTAAATAATTGGCATTGCTTGTTAGAAAAGATACATGGTACAAATTTGTTTCCACAAAGTTACATCCTGCTATTTTGCAGTTTTCAAATTCACATCGAACAAAACATGAATTTTCAAAAGAAGTATTCGAAAAATTACAATTTTTAAATTTTATATCTGTAAAAGTATTTTTTTCTAATTTACTATTTGTTATTTCACTATTTTCTAGTATTACCTTTTCCCATTTTCGATCATATAATTCTATCTTTTCTTTTACTATATTTTGTATTTTTCTATTTTCTATACTTTCTTGCTCTTCTTCCAAACTTTCTGTCTCGATTAGATTTTCTTTTTTTAATTTTTGTGGTTTTAATATTTTCATTTATTTTACCTCATATTTTTCTTTATTTACTATCACATCTATTTGTCCATCTTTTAAATAAATTATTTTATCAGAACTTTCAATCGTGGACTTTCTATGTGCTATTATAATAACCGTACTTTTTTCTGAAATTTTATCTATTATATTTTGTATCATTCTTTCTGTTTGTAAATCCATATTGGACGTTGGTTCATCAAATATATAAAAATTTGCTTTATGCAATATAGCTCTTATAAAAGCTATTATCTGTAATTCACCATAAGATAATTCTGAAAGTTTTATTTTAGTATCGAATCCCTTTTCTAATCGATTAAATAACTTTTCTACTCCCATTTCCTGTATCACTTGATTAATTTGTTCATCTGTTATTTCTTTATTTCCTAAAGTTATATTATTTCTTATCGTATCATTAAATATATAGGGATTCTGTGATATATAAGAAATATTATCTCTTAAACATTTGGTAGATATTTTAGAAATGTCATACTGATTTATTAATATTTTTCCACTTTCAATATCATATAATTTCATCAATACATTCGTAAGAGTTGTTTTTCCTGCTCCTGTTCTTCCTGCAATCGTAACCTTAGTTCCTTTTTTTATGATAAATGACATATTTTTTAGTATCATTTCTTTCTCATATTTCATAGATACATTCTGAAATTCAATATCTCCGATTTAAATTCTCGATATAGTTTCCACTTTCAATATTTTCTTTTTCTGTTTCATTTAATAAGACTTTTATTCTTTTATAAGAATTTATACATGTTTGTAATTCCTCCAATTGATTACAGATTTCCTCCAATGGGGTTTTACACTCTTTTGTATAGCACAAGACTAAATAAATACTTCCCAATGATATTCCTATATTAATATTTAAAGCATAATATAAAATAGCATAAATTCCAATGGCCTGTATCATCGCTATGATCCAATATGGAAAAGTATGTATAAATATATATTTTTCTCTTATTTTTAATTCTGAATAAAATAAATTATTCATTTTATTCACATTTTTATTTTGCAATCGAAAAAGATAAGTTAACTTACTTTTATTATACAATTCAGAAAATTCCTTATGTTCTTTATCTCTTTTCTTTAATATCTCATTATTTAAATTTCCTAATACTTTAGTAAATTTGTATACAATGACAAAAATTAAAGCTATCGTAATTGTCCCAATAATAGCTAAATTAATATTAGCTACAAACATCATAATTATCATAAATACAATATAAAAAACATTACTTAAAATATCATATAAAAATCCAAAAAATAGTTCAAATAAATTATCTACATCTGACGTTAGTCTAGTATATAATTCAGAAGAATTGTACTTATTGAAAGTAATCATTTTAAAATCTAATATTTTGTCAAATAGTTTCTTTCTAATATCTCTTAAGATTTTACAAATTGTTTTATTAATTGCAACATCTCTTATATACTGAAATAACAATCTACCTAAATGTATTGATATATAGATAAATATAAAAGATAAAATTATCGCAATGATATCTTCTCTTGTAAAATCAATGTCTACCACTTGTTTTACGATATAAGGTGGTAATGCTGATAAAAAATCACAAACTAATAATAAGATACCAATCATGACAATTGATTTAACATATTTTTTTATAATTTTTCTCATAAGTATTTAGCTCCTTGTAAAATTCGTTTTTCTTAAGCATTTCTTTATGTGTTCCACTTGCTACTATCTTTCCATCCACTAATAAAAATACTTTGTCCATTTTTTCCATCATACTTATTTTATTGGAAACTAATATAAGTGTACGATTTCCTATTTGTTTTTCTATTTCCTCTATTACCTTTTTTTCTGTTTCTATATCAAGTGCAGATAATGTGTCGTCAAATATATTAACACTTCGAACATGTAATAGATTTCTTGCAATTTGTATTCTTTGTTTTTGACCTCCAGATATTTTGACTCCATTTTCACCAATTTTTGTTTCAAATCCATCTTGCATCGTCTTTATATCTTCTAATATATTAGCTTTTTCACTGATTTTTTCTATTTCTTTATCTGTTGCTTTTTCTACAATATCAATGTTATTTTTTATGGTATCATCTATAATGATATTTTTTTGCATGCTATAAGCAACATTTTTGAATATACTCTCTCTTGTGTATTCATTTCTATCAAGTCCATTAATATATACTTTATTTTCTGGTATTTCATAAAATCCTGCTAAGATATTCATAAGTGTTGTTTTTCCACTTCCTACTTTACCAACAATGCCAATTTTTTCTCCCTTATGAATTGTCATATTAATATTGTCTATTGCTAGTTTTTCGCCTTTTCCATAAGAATAAGAAAGATTTTTAATTTCTATTTTATTAATTCCTTCTAATTTTTTACCTTCCTTTTTATATGTATCTAATCCAAAAAAGTAATTAAACCTTTTACTTGCTATTTTAAAATTAGATATTCCAGTAATCAATGGTTCTATTGAATTTACAATTTCTGATACAGCAATCGTTATACAAGAAATATAGGCAGTCAATTCTCCAACTGTTAATAATCCTCGATTAATTAGAAATAAACCAAGTGCAAAACCAATGGAATAACATGCTGCATACAAAATATTACAAACCATATCCATTTTATAAATAACTGCCCCAACATTAACATCTGATTGATAAGTTTGTTCGTTGACTTCATCAAATTTCTTCCTTTGATTTTCTTGTTCATTATATAATTTTATTAGATTAAAACCGGATGTATTTTGCTCTATATTTTTTGATAAATTTATATATACTTTTCTTTCTGTTTCAAGTGCCTCTCCTTGTTTTTTATAAAGTCGATATAAGAAATACATCGCAATTGGAAAAATGGGTAATATTGCTAGTATTAAAATGATATTAAAATTTTTCCCTATAACAATAAAACCAATTATAGGTGCTACTACCAATCTGGCTATATTAAAAAAGGCATTTCCTAAAAATCTTCTGATTGATAATAATTCTTTGGATAAATAAGCAAGAAATGCTCCTTTATCTTCTTGGTCATAATATTCTGGTTTAACAAATTGTAAATGTTCGATTACTTTACTTCTTAAATAAGTATCTGATACTCTAGCTCTCATAAAAAATAATACTCTATATAATATCCTTGGTATAATCATGATAAAAGAATAAAAGATTAAACTATATACATTTTTCATAATAACATCTTTACTAATATTTCCTGTAATTAGTAAATCTAATATGTTTCCTATAATACTTGGTATTTTATACAAAATATATATTACGATTGCATGGAATACCATACCTAATATGTATATAGGAAAGGTTCGTTTCAATTCATCGATAAATATTTTATTATTTTTCTTCATTTTTCTCCCAATCCTTGTTATTCTATTATGGCTACTATACCATAAATAATCAAAAAAAGAAAGTGCTTTTTCAAACACTTTCCCCTATTGTTCTTCTACTTCAAATTGGCTATTATAAAGTTCTGCATAAAAGCCACCTTTTTCTAATAATTCTTCATGTTTTCCTTGTTCTACAATATCTCCATGATTCATAACTAAAATTAAATCCGCATTTTTAATGGTAGATAAACGATGTGCAATAATAAAACTTGTTCTACCTTTCATTAGATTATCCATGGCAGACTGAATTTGAATTTCTGTTCTGGTATCAATTGAACTTGTTGCTTCATCTAAAATCAATACTTTTGGATCTGCCAAAATTACTCTTGCAATTGTCATCAATTGTTTTTGACCAGCTGATATGTTACTTGATTCTTCATTAATCATAGAATTGTATCCTTGTGGCAATGTTTTGATAAAGTGATGAACATGAGCTGCTTTAGCTGCTTCGATTACTTGGTCATCTGTAGCCTCTTCTTTTCCATATTTGATATTATCTTTGACTGTTCCACCAAATAGCCAGGTATCTTGTAATACCATTCCAAACATTTTACGAAGTTCTCCTCTATCAAAATCTTTTATGTTGTGACCATCAATTAAAATCGCTCCCTCTGCTACATCATAAAATCGCATTAACAATTTGACCATCGTTGTTTTTCCAGCTCCAGTTGGACCAACAATTGCAATTTTTTGTCCTTCTTGAATTTGTGCATTGAAATCCTTAATAATTGGTGTTTCTCCATCATAACTAAATTTTACATGGTCAAAAGTCACATTTCCTTTTAAGGTTTCTATTTTAGTATTTCCTTTGTGCATGTCAATTTCCTCGTCTTCTTCTAAGAATTCAAAAATTCTTTCTGCTGCTGCAATCATAGCTTGTAACATAGAAGATATTTGTGCTATTTGATTAATTGGCTGTGTAAATTGTTTGTTGTATTGGATAAAACTTTGTATGTTTCCTACTGTGATAGTTCCATTAATAGCTAAATAGCCTCCAGCCACAGCAACCCCTACATAGCCAACATTGGAAATAAAATTCATAACCGGAAACATTAAGCCAGATAGAAATTGTGATTTCCAACCAGAATGATATAATTCTTGGTTTGCTTTTTCAAATTCTTTTGTTACCTTTTCTTCGCCATTAAAGGCTTTTACAATGTTTAATCCACCATAAATTTCTTCTACTTGCCCATTGACTTCTGCTAGATAAGCTTGTTGTCTTTGGAAATACTTTTGTGATTTTCCTACAATGTTTTTCACTAGTATTCCAGCTATTGGTAATATGATAAGGGAAATAAGCGTCATTTGCCAACTGATGGAAAACATCATAATTAAAATTCCTATAATCGTACAAATAGATGTAATAATTTGCGTGATACTTTGACTTAGGTTAAAACTTAGAGTATCTATATCATTTGTGATAATGGATAATACTTCTCCATTTGTTTTTGTGTCAAAATATTTCATTGGCAATTGGTTGATTTTCTTAATGATGTCATTTCTCATTTGATAAGTTAAGTTCTGCGAAATCCCTGTCATTGTAAAATTTTGGACAAAAGTAAAAACTGCACTAATCAAATATAAAATAAGCAAAGTAATTGAAATTTGACCAATCTTACCAAAGTCAATTCCATTTCCTCCTGATAATTTACTTATCAAACCATTGAAAATCTCAGTGGTTGCATTTCCTAATATCTTTGGTCCTACAATAGTAAATATAGTACTTCCTACTGCAAAGATTAATACTATGATTAAGGCAATTCTATATTTTCCTAAATATTGATGAATTAGTTTTTTGGCGGTTGCTTTAAAGTTTTTTGGTTTCTCAGTTGTTTTCTTTCCTCCTGGTCCTCCCATTGGTCCTGGCATGACTATTTCCCTCCTTTCTCATCTAATTCTTCTTCTGATAATTGTGATAAAGCAATTTGTCGATACGTTTCATTGTTTTTCATTAATTCTTTATGTGTTCCTATTCCGAGCACATTTTCCATCTTCTAATACTACTATTTGATCTGCATTTAGAATTGTACTAATTCTTTGTGCTACAATAATAACTGTTTTGTCTTTTGTTTTACTAGCTAAACTTTCACGTAATTTACTATCTGTTTTAAAATCTAATGCAGAAAAACTATCATCAAATACAAAAATTTCTGGGTCTTTTGCAATGGCTCTTGCAATTGATAAACGTTGTTTTTGTCCTCCTGATACATTGTTTCCCCCTTGTGCAATTGATTCTTCATATTGTTTTTCTTTTTCCTCAATAAATTCAATTGCTTGCGCAATTTCAGCTGCTTCTTTCATTTGTTTATCTGACATATTACTATCCGCATATTTGATATTAGACTCAATCGTTCCAGAAAATAATACTCCTTTTTGTGGAACCAATCCTATAATATCTCTTAATTCTTTTTGAGAAACTTCTTTTACGTTTACGCCATCAATTAAAAGTTCTCCTCCTGTTACATCATAAAATCTTGGTAATAAATTAACAACTGTTGATTTTCCACTTCCTGTACTTCCTATAATAGCAGTGGTTTCACCTGGTTTTGCAGTAAAGTTAATATCGGATAACACTTCTGTATCAGCATCTGGATAATGAAAAGATACATTTTTAAATTCAACTAATCCTTTTTTACTTTTGTCTAGTTTTTTAACATCTGGTATGTCTTTAATTGCTGGTTCTGTTTCTATTACCTCATTGATACGTCTTGCTGATACCGCAGCTCTTGGTAGCATAATAGATATCATAGATATCATTAAAAATGCCATTACAATTTGCATGGTATATTGGATAAATGCCATCATATCTCCTACTTGCATAACACCTTGGTCTACATTGTGTCCTCCTACCCATACAATTAAAATCATAATAGAATTCATAATCAGCATAAGTAGTGGCATCATCATTGACATAGCACGACTAACAAATCGGTCTGTCTTCATTAACTTGTAATTAGCTTTTTCAAATCTTTCTTCTTCTTTTTCCTCTTTGTGGAAAGCTCTAATAACTGGCAATCCAGTCAAGATTTCTCTTGCTACTTGATTAATTTTATCGACTAGTTCTTGCAACTTTTTAAAACTTGGCATTACTGCTATAAATAAGGTTCCTACTACAAACAGAACTGCTAGAATGGCAACACCGATAATCCAAGCCATTTGGCTGTCACTGTTCGTTAATACTTTGATAAATCCTCCAATTCCAATGATTGGTGCATAAACGACAACTCGAAATAGCATCGTAATTAATTGTTGAATTTGTTGGATATCATTTGTGCTACGAGTAATTAATGAAGCTGTTGAAAATTCAGACAATTCTTTGTTAGAAAATCCAATTACTTTCTTAAATACCTTATCTCTTAAAGTCTTTCCTAATTTAGCAGCAACTCTTGAGGATAATAGCATAATGGAAATAGCTGATATCATAGTAATAGATGCTACTCCCAGCATTTGAAGTCCTGCTATCAAAATATAATCATTTTGTAATTTATCTGTATCTACTCCCAATTTTTTATACAGCTCTTTTACTGCTCCCACAGCTGCTTGTTCTTTAATGGAATCTTGCATTTCATCTATTTTATGAGTAAATTGTTCTAGTATTTGCTGTCTTTGTTCCTCTGGTATAGATTTTATCAAATCCATTAAATTTTGTGACTGAATTGCCTGTTTTTGTGGTTCTGGAATATTTGGCATATTAGCTATCATTTGCTCTTTTATTTGACTTGCTGTTTCTTCATTTTGAAGTGTTGCCATTTCCATTAATGGATTCATCATTATCTTAGATAATATTTCTTTTTCTTCTTGCTTCATTTCTTTTAAAACATAGATTGTATCAGGTTCTATTTTGTTGTCTTTTCCTAGATATTTATGAACCATCTTTTCTTCCTGCTTGCTTCTTTCTTCTTTCATTAATGTATAATTTTTTAAAATCTCTTCATCTTGCTCTGTAAAAATAAGAAGCTTTTCCATCTCTTCTTTTGCTATCACTTCTGGCACTGCTGTTTCAATTCCTCCTGCCTGAATTCCTATATTTACTATTTTAGAAGTATAATCTGGCAAGGCTAAATCCGTCGTTGCTTGAATACACAACAAAATAACAATTACCACAACAGACCAAAATGATTTCTTTAAATTCTTCAATACCTTTAGCATAAAATTCTCCTCTCCATGATAAATAAATAACACTGTATCTCATTATATGTGACACAGTGTCATTTGTCAATGTTTGAATTGTAAATTTCCTGTGAATTTTGGCTATTACATCTTTCTGAATACACCGCCTACTTTTCCTAATATTTCACAGGTTGGTACTATAATTGGATCCATTGTAGAGTTTTCTGGTTGTAATCTAATATGGTCTTTTTCTTTATAAAATGTTTTTACTGTTGCTTCTTCTCCAATTAAGGCTACTACAATTTCACCATTGTTTGCCGTATTTTGTTTTTTTACTAATATATAATCCCCATCTAAAATTCCTGCTTCTATCATACTTTCTCCTCTAACCGTAAGCATGAAACTTTCACAGTTGCCAACAAAATCGACTGGAATTGGGAAGGTGTCTGTTACATTTTCTACTGCTAAGATTGGTTCACCCGCTGTAATTCTTCCTACAATTGGTACTTCTACTAATTCTTTTTGCATATAGAAATCTTTGCTTGATGTTTTCTTCGCTTCTCCTGAACCACCTTTTAATAATCGTAATGTTCTTCCTTTTTTATCTTGTTTTTTGATATATCCTTTTTCATCTAATTTTGCTAGATATCCATGTACGGTTGCTGTTGAACTTAGACCTACTGCTTTTCCAATTTCTCTTACTGATGGTGGATATCCTTGTGTCATAATTTGTTTTTCAATAAATTTTAATATTGATTTTTCTCTTCTATTTAATTCTGGCTTTTTTCTTGGCATTTTATTCACTCCATTCTCTTATTTTTCCATATCATATCATACAAACAAAAAAATGTCAAACATATTTTTGACTTTTTCCTATATACGTGTTATAATAAAAAAAGCAACTGTAACCTATAATCTGGTTTGTAATTACAAGGAGGATGCAATGGATTATTTAGAAAAAGCGACATTAGTAAAGGGCGATATTAGTGCACGGATGTGGACTATTGCCAAAGAAGAGTTAACGCAGAGACAGGACCCAATCTTATTGGTATCGGATTTATCCCCAGATTGGAATGATATGATTGCCATTTACCAAATTGATAAGATTCCTATCTATGGAAAAGAAGTAGAATATACTTGTTTGCGTACAATTTCTGTCTTTGACATATTAAAATCTTTTTCCACACTTCGCTGCATGGTAAATGAGCTTCTATCTAAATACTACCAAGATGGTATTACTAGACTTTTTATATCAGAAATAGCTTATGAACTTTGCCTTGAAGATGAAGATGAGTAAAAAACTGCTCATTAAAAAAGCTGATGCATTTGCGTACATCAGCTTTTTTTTATTTAATATAAATACTTGGATCAACTGGTAAAGAATCTTTTAAAATCTCAAAATGAAGATGAGGTTCGTCAGCAATTTCAAAAACTGCTGTATTTCCAACGGTTCCAATTGATTGTCCTTTTTCTACTTTTTCTCCCTCTACCACAAATTCTGATGTCAACAAATTAGAATATATCGTTTGAAAATTATTTTCGTGTTCAATTACAATTGTTAATCCATATCTTGGGTCATTCTTAATTGATTTTACTGTTCCTGCCTCTGCTGTTTTCACAACCGTTGTTTTATCTGCT
>CARUQW010000007.1:15188-37585 GCA_949077355.1 uncultured Clostridia bacterium
GTATGAGTTGTCCATTCTTTTAAAGTTTCAGAATAAATTAAATTATCCTTTGCATATTCTCTAACAATTTCCCCTTCTACTGGTCTTTCAAAACTTAACTCTTTTCTATTTTCTACTTTTTCTGTATTTTCAGCATTTGTGGTCACATTGTTAGAATTTGTTGATTTCTTAGCAGATGTATTAGTCGTTGTATTACTTTTTATTGTGTTAGTAGTATTAGTTGTATTAGTAGTATTGGTCACATTCATTGTATTTAATGTATTTGTATCATTATTTGTATTATTTGTATTTAACTCATTTGCAGATTCTTCAACTGTTTTTCCCATTTGCGTACTTGCACTTTCCGTATTTTGCGTATTATTAGCTATATTAGCCATTTTTTCAAGACTCATCGTACTATTCTTTACATCATCTCTTAAACTTTTACTATACATAAGTAAGGAAAATACAATCACTGCTAAAATAGTTACACCAATCCCCGCATACAAAATAATCTTATCGGTTGTTGTTTTCCCCTGCAATTTTTTTCTTCTATTCTCTCTTCTCATATAATCCTCCTTCAATTGTTTTATTATTACAAGTATTTCCTATTTTTAGAAGATTATACATTTATAAAGAATTTATTTCTTTTATTTCCACACCAATATAAAAATGATGAATGATGTCTTCATAATTACTTCCTTGTTTTGCCATTGTGTCTGCTCCTGTTTGGCTCATACCAACGCCATGTCCATATCCTTTCACTGTGAATTTTACTTTTTCTGTTTCTCTTGTAATTTCAAAATTAGTTGATTTCAAACCAAATATACTTCTTGCTTCCACTCCTGAAATCTCATGATTACCAAATCGAATCGTTTTGACACGATTACTATCCGTATATTCTAGTATTTTTATTTCTTCTAGATTGGAAAAGTCAATTTGAATGTCTTCATATTTTTGTTTTAATTTATCTACCAATTCATCGTTTGAAAGTTCTATTTCAGAAGCATATTGACTATACCCTTCTTCACCTGCTGTTTCTACCACTTGTAAATAGGGCAATCCACTTCCTCCCCAAACATTAACAGGAAGTTCTGTCGTCCCGCCACTGTTGCTATGAAAAAAAGCATTAATTGGTTCATTATTATATGTAACAATTTTTCCTTTTGTATCTTTCACACATTGTTCTATTTTCTGCCAATTACTCTCTCGTTTACCTTCTTCCCATCTAGCCAATCTATCTTCTTTTGAAATCCATGCCTGGCAACAAGTTGAATCATCACAGATATCTGCATTTTCATGTTTTCTACTATTCGCCTTATACAATGTATACGTTCTAGCTACAATCGCCTGTGCTTTCAAAGCTTCTAATTCAAAATCAGCTGGCATTTCCGCTGACACAACATGACACAAATACTGGTCTAATTCTACTTCTTCTACTTGTTGTGTTTTTTTATGCAATAATTTTATTGTTCCATATTTTTTATAATCATATTTCTTATCCTCTACTGGCTTTTCTATTTCACTTACTTGTTCTTCTTTCTTGCTAATAGGATTCGTTTTAGTCAAAAATGCTGGTAACAAAAAGCAAATAAAAATAAAAGCTAGAAAATACAATAAAAACTTTTTCACAAGACTTTCTCCTCTCCATTTCCAAAATCATGCTTCTTTTAATTTTTCTTTCATATTGCCTAAAATTTTTCTTTCAATTCTAGAAACTTGAACTTGTGTTATTCCTAAAATTTTTGCTACTTGTGCTTGTGTTTTTTCTTTATAAAATCGTAATAATATGATTTCTTTGTCTCGCTTTTCTAAATTTTCAATTAAGTGATTTATCGTCAGTCTGTTAGTTATCATTTCTTCTTCATTTCGTTGATTGGATAATGTTTCGAATAAACTAATGGTATTTCCATCTTTTTGATTTGTGTAAGTACTCCCTTCAATTGATTCTACTGAATTCGTTGATTCCATTGCTAAAACAATATCTTCTTGTGAAGTTTTCAATTCTTTTGCTATCTGATTTATCGTAAGTTCCTCTCCCTTTTTATAGAAATGCTCTTTTTGCAATTCTTTTATTTTTATACTTAATTCTTTTATACTCCTACTCACTTTGACTGGTCCATCATCCCTTATATATCTTTTGATTTCTCCAATCATATATGGTACAGCATAGGTTGATAATTTTACATCAAAACTCACATCAAATCGCTGAATTGATTTAATAAAACCCAAACATCCTATTTGGTATAAATCTTCTTGTTCATATCCTCTTCCATTAAATCTTTTTACAATACTCCAGATTAGTCCATTGTTTTGTTCTATTAATTTTTCCATTTCAAATTTATTTCCGACTTTGGGCTTTTATGATTTGTTCCATATCATTTTCGTACATGCTTAACCCCTTTACTTCTTTAATCTTTTGTTATCATTTGAAAATCTGCCTCTTCTGTTTCTAATTTTGGTTTAATTTTTTTACTCATCGTTATTTTAGTTCCTAATCCAACAACAGACTCAACCTCCATCGTATCCATAAAGCTTTCCATTATCGTAAATCCCATTCCAGACCTTTCTAAGTTAGGTCTGGTTGTATACAATGGTTCTTTTGCTATATTAATATTTTCAATTCCTTTTCCTTTGTCAGAAATCTCAAGTATGATTTCATTTTCTTTTAAATGTCCTACAATTTTAACAATTCCTTGCTTATTTTCATACCCATGAATAATACAATTAGTCACAGCTTCTGAAACAGCAGTTTTAATATCTGCCAATTCTTCAATGGTTGGGTCTAATTGAGAAGCAAATGCTGCCACTGTTACTCTCGCAAATGCCTCATTTCTAGATTTACTAATAAATTCTAATTTCATTTCATTTTCAAAAATATCATTCATTCTTTTTTTCCTTTCCTTTTATTTGATACAGCTTCAACTTGGCATATTTGCCTTGTTAAACTTCCTGTACAACAGGAATGAGTTTTAAAATTCCACTCATTTCAAATATTCTTTTTACACTTGCTCCTAGATTACTAACTTCCAATTTTGCACCTAATAGATTGGCAAATTTGTATCTTCCAATTACCATTCCTATTCCTGCACTATCCATGAAAGTGACACAATCAAAATCAAATATAACTCTTTTAGGCATATATCTTTCCATTTCATAATCTGCTCTCCTCCTTATCTTTTGTACAGTATAATCGTCTACTTCCTCCACAATTTTAAAAACAAGAAGCTTGTCCTCTTCATAAAATTTTGATTCCATATTTCAAATTTTCCTCCTCTTCTGTTTTTCTTTTTGTATTATAGCTTATTTTACATTTTTTTCCAATAGTAAAATTTAAGAAGTTTTGTCGATTTGTTAGAAGTTTTCGACACAATTTTCCCATTTTCATATTGAAGTTTCCATAATTTTATGCTATACTATATTCATATTTTTTGTAACTTTTAATCTTTTCCATAAAATATTGGAGGTTTGTACAATGAAAGAAAAAAATTTGGAATCTCAGAAGCAACAAAAAATTTGTAGCGACGCCGTTGGACCTCGTTACTACGAAATCATTGTAGTCGATGGGAGAATTACACGGGCATTTGGAGTAGAATTTTCTAGCTCTGAAAGTCCAAAAATAATTCATTATTATTCAGATACTAAAAAAGATTACAATGCTCTTAGTTTTGTTATAATAGGCATAATTTCCTATTTGGGCATTCATTTAGAAAAACTAAAAGAGCTTTATCTGCTTCTTACTGATGAAGATGAAAAAAAAGTTGTGCGAGATGTACAGGACTGCTTACTAAAGAAATTATCTTTCTGAATCAAAAAAGAAGGCGTTTTCTATAAAAAACGTCTTCTTTTCTGTTATTATTTTTCAATTTTAGCAAGCATTGCTTTATACTTTTCTAATTTTGCTTTTTCTTCTTCAATTTTGGCTTGTGGTGCTTTATTCATAAAACCTGGATTAGAAAGCATTTTTTCACATCTTGCAATTTCTTGTTCTAATCTTATTTTCTCCTCTTCTTGTCTTTTACGTTCTTCTTCTTTATCAATTAATCCTTCTAGTGGCATATATAACTCAATTCCATCTGTTATGATTTGAATACTATCTTCTGGGATTCCAGTTTTATTATCTTGAATCCTTATTTCTTTTCCAAATCCTAATTTTAGTAAAAACTCTTTCGCTTCTTCAATCTCTTTTTCGTATTTCGTAGTTACAAAAACTAAATCCGCTTTTTTGGATGGATGAATATTTTTATTAGCTCTTATATTTCTAATTTCTACAATAATTTCTTTTAATTTTTCAACAATATCATCATCTTCATCATATTCAACTCTTCGCTTTGTTTCTGGCCAGTTTGTCATCATCAATTCTTTATCATCATAATTAGCTAATTCTACATAAATTTCAGAAGTTACAAATGGCATAAATGGGTGTAATAACTTCAAGCTATCTCCAAATACATAGTTTAAAACAAAACTTACTTGTATTTTATCTTCTTGATTTTCACTATATAATCTAGTTTTAACTATTTCAATATACCAGTCACAAAATTCGTTCCAAATAAAGCTATATATATTATCCAAAGCAATTCCTAAATCATATTCTTCAATATTTCTAGTTACCGTTTTGATTAAATTGTCTAGTTTGTTTAAAATCCATCGATCTTCTATTTTTAATGCTTCTGTTTTATATTTTCCAGTTTTCTCATCTTTAATACTTTTTCCAAAAGCGATAATTTCTTCTTTAGAAGCCATATTCATAATAATAAATTTAGCAGCATTCCATATTTTATTAGCAAAGTTAGAAGCTTGATCTAATTTTTCTGGCATGTAACGAATGTCATTTCCCATCGTTGTTCCAGATAGTACAGAAAATCTTAAAGCATCAGCCCCATATTGTTCAATTACTTCAATTGGGTCTACACCATTTCCTAATGTTTTTGACATTTTTCTCCCTTGGCTATCGCGTACAATTCCATGAATTAGAACATCACTAAATGGTTTTTCTCCCATCGCTTCTAATCCTGAAAATACCATTCTGGCTACCCAGAAGAAAATAATATCATAACCAGTAACTAATACATTGGTTGGATAAAATGTTTTCAAATCTTCTGCTTCTTTGTTTGGCCAACCTAGTGTTGAAAATGGCCATAAGGCAGAGCTAAACCATGTATCTAATGTATCTGGGTCTTGCTCTAGTTTTGTACAACCACATTTTCCACATTTTTCTGGCTTTGTTTTAGCAACATTAATATGTCCACATTGTTCGCAATAATAAGCTGGTATTTGATGTCCCCACCATAATTGTCTTGAAATACACCAATCTTGAATATTTTCCATCCAATTAAAATAAGTTTTTTCGTATCTTTTAGGAACAAATTTTACATCATCATCTCTAACTGCTTTAATAGCTGGCTCTGCTAGTTTTTTCATTTTTACAAACCATTGCTCTGAAATCTTAGGTTCAATCGTATTTTTACATCTTTCACATTTAGCAACATTATGGATATATTCTTCTTCTTTTACCAATGCTCCTATTTCTTTTAATTTTTCTACAATTTTTTGTCTTGCTTCTAATAAGTCCATTCCCTTATATTCAGGCACTAAATCTCCCATTTTGAATTTTTCATCAAACACCTCAATTACTTCTAAGTTATGTCTCAAGCCTGCCTGATAATCATTCATGTCATGTGCTGGTGTAATTTTTACAGCTCCTGTTCCAAATTCTTTTTCTACAAAAGAATCTGCTATAATTGGAATCTCTTTGTTCATAATTGGTAAAATGCAGGTCTTTCCAATTAGATTTGTATATCTTTCGTCTTCTGGATGAACTGCTATCGCTGTATCACCCAACATAGTTTCTGGTCTTGTCGTAGCAACAATAATATAATTATCTTCCCCTTTTACTTGATAACGAATATGCCACAAATGTGAATTTTCTTCATGATATTCTACTTCTGCATCAGAAATAGAAGTATTACAATTGGTACACCAATTTACCATTCTTTTTCCTTTATAAATTAATCCTTTATTATATAAATTTGCAAATTGCTCTAAAACTGCATCTGACAATCCTTCATCTAAAGTAAATCTTCTTCTTTCCCAATCACAAGAACAACCTAATTTTCTTTGTTGTTCTTGAATCGTTCCTCCATAAAGATGCGTCCAGTTCCAAGCTTCTTCTATAAATTTTTCTCTTCCTAAATCTTGCTTCGTCTTTCCTTCTTCCTTTAGCTTTTGAACCACTTTCATCTCTGTTGAAATAGAAGCATGATCAGAACCTGGAAGCCATAAAGTATTGTAGCCTTGCATTCTTTTAAAACGAATTAAAATATCTTGTATAGTATCATCTAACGCATGACCCATATGTAACTTTCCTGTTACATTTGGTGGTGGCATCATAATACAATAACTTTCTTTTCCCTTATCCATATTTGGCTTAAAATAGCCTTTCTCTTCCCATTGATGATACAATTTTTCTTCAAAATCTTTTGGATTATACTTTTCTTTCAACATAACATTTCCTCCTTTTATTGGTGGGATTAGAGGGACGTTCCTTAAAATCCCTGTTTTAGGAATTCAGAAATACGCCTTGATTTAAAATGAAAATCAAAAAACTCGCCCTATTATAAGGGCGAGCATATTTCTCACGGTACCACCTTAATTATAATCTTTTTTGATTATATCTTAGTTAGCTTTTAACGCGGCTTAGACGGATACTCCTATTTTTCATTTCTCAGAATATCAACTAAAAAAGCTACTTTCCATTTATCTTTTCTTAAGAAGCTCCCAGCCTATGACTTCTTTTCTCTTAAAGTTAGTATAAATGTACTCCTCTTTTTTCTTGTTTTTTATTATCTGTATTACTATTATTGCACATTTTTCAAGAAATTGCAAGACTTTCCTTGTATTTTTCTATGCATCATGATTTTTTTCTCTGTACTTATAAGCATTACTTATCTGTAAGCTCACTTAACGTTCCCACAGCTAAGGTCATCTTACATCGCTTTTCGATACAATTCAATCAAGTCTTCTTTGCTAACTTCTCTTGGGTTTCCTGGTTTGCAAGGGTCATTCATAGCTTTTTCAGCAAGCATTTCAAAGTCTTCTTCTTTCACTCCATAATCTTTTATGGTTTGTATGATTCCCACTGCTTTGCTAAGTTCAGATATCATCCATACAAATGTATTGATGACATCCTGGTCATTTAAGTGTGCTGCATCTGGTCTTCCAATATTGACAAGAATTTCTCTAAATCGATTGGCACATACTTCTCCATTAAATCGCATAACGGTTGGTAATAACATAGCATTTGCAATTCCATGTGGTGTATCATAAACTGCTCCTAATTGATGCGCCATGGAATGTACTATTCCAAGTCCTACGTTAGAGAATCCCATTCCTGCTATATATTGTGCCATTCCCATCATTTCAATAGCTTGTTCATCTTTTTCATTAACTGCTGCTGGCAAGTATTTAAATATCATTTGAATGGCCTTCATATGAAACATATCTGACATTTCATTATGTGCTCCTGTAATGTATCCCTCTACTGCATGTGTTAGTGCATCCATTCCTGTTGCAGCTGCCAAGCTTTTTGGCATTGATGCCATTAATTCTGAATCTATAATTGCTAAAATTGGAATATCATTTGGATCTACACAAACCATTTTAATTTTAGCATCTTCGTCTGTAATTACATAATTGATTGTAACTTCTGCTGCTGTTCCAGCTGTTGTTGGCAATGCAATAATTGGCATTCCTTTGTTTACTGTATTTGACAATCCATTTAATGACTTGATATCTGCTCTATCTGGATTTGTCATAACAATAGAAATACCTTTTGCTGTATCAATACTTGATCCACCTCCAACTGCTACAATTACATCAGCTTTTGATTTTTTACAAGCTTTTACACCATCTGTTACATTTTTAATGGTTGGATTTGGTTTTACTTCTGAATAGATTTCATATGGTATTTTAGCTTTATTTAATATTTCTTCTACTTTAGCCGTCACACCTGCCTCCACTAAAGCTACATCACTTACTAAAAATACTTTTTTAAACCCTCTCTTTTCAATTTCAGTAACCAGTTCTTCTCTTGCACCTTTTCCAAAATAAGATGTTTCATTTAATACAAATTTCGTTGACATTTTCTTTTCCTCCTTTGTTTTTTATTTTACATTTGTTTATAATCTGATGGTATTTCAAATAATTTATCATCAACCTTATCAGATAACTCCACTTTTAATGTTTCTTGATACTCACCAACAATAGTCTTAATATATTCTAATTTATTATCATTAAAATAAAATCTCGTTTTTACTTCTTGTGTTTCACTATCGTTTATACCTTTCATTAAAAATCCTGTTATTCCCTTATATTCCTCATAATTGTAGTCTTTTCCTTTTATTTTTTCATGTCCTTTTATAAATTCACTTTTCTCTGTTATCTCCAATTGAAGTTGTATTTTGGCTAAATCTGTTTCATTATTTTGATACGTATAATATGTTTTGGAGTCTTCTACTAATAAATACGTATTGCCGTCTTTTATCAGCTTTTTCGTTTCATTTCCTTGATAAATACTTTCAAGATAAGCCATATTACCTTTTTTAACATAATTCATAGTATTTTTTTCATCTAATATTGTAAAACGATATGATTGTTTTTCCATTAATTCATGATAAAACTTATTGGTTCTGGATGTACTCCCAATCGAAACTGAGATTTCATTTTTTTCTTTTGCACCAAATTTCGTCCAACACAACACTCCTGTAAGAATTGTTAAGAATAAAAGTAAAACGATTGCTATGAAAATTATTTTCTTTTTTTTGTTCATTTTTCCTCCTTTGTTTTTTCCAATTCTATCATGATTAATCTCCTAAATTGATTCCAATATTTCTTGCTGTTTTTATTAAATCATCATCCATTTCTATTTTTCTTAAGTTACTTTCTTCTGTGTTTCCAGACACAGCTCCTATTTTTGTATTTTTTCCTACTACTTCTTCTAAAGATACGGAATCTAATTTACCATTTTTTATGATAGCTAGTGTTCCAAATTTTCCCTCTAAGGCAAGTTCCATTGCTTTGGTTCCATACTTAGTTGATAAAACTCTATCAAATGCTGTTGGCGTTCCTCCTCTTTGCATATATCCTAGTGTTGTATTTCTTGCTTCTAATCCTGTTAATTCTTGTAATTGTTGTGCCACTACTTGTCCAACTCCACCTAATCTCGTATTATCAACACCTGTACCATTGTCTCTTTTTCCCATAATAGTAATTTCTCCACCTTTAGGAGCTGCTCCTTCTGCTACAACTACTACACTAAAATTCTTTCCTCTCTTTTTTCTGTTTTCAATCTTTTCTGCAACTCTTTTTATATCATATGGAATTTCTGGTATTAATGCTACATCTGCACCACCTGCAACAGCTGCCTCTAAAGCAATCCAACCAGCATATCTTCCCATTACTTCTAATACCATTATTCTATGATGTGTTGCACCTGTTGTATGCAATCTATCTAAAGCTTCCATAGCTACTGACACTGCCGTATTATATCCAAATGTAATCTCTGTACAAGCTACGTCATTATCTATCGTTTTTGGTACACCAATTACATTAACTCCTTTGGTTGAAAAATCTCTTGCTGATTTTTGTGTTCCATCTCCTCCTAATGTAAAAATACAATCAAATCCAAATTCTTTAATATTTTGAATGGCTTGGTCTGACATGTCCTTGTATTCTACGGTACCATCTTCGTTTACAATTTTATAATTAAATAAGTTTGCATTGGTAGATGACCCAATAATGGATCCTCCTTTTGGTAAAATCCCTGCTGCTTCTCCATTTGCTGCCGTTGACAGCAATTCAAAATCTTTTTTTAGTAATCCATTGTATCCATCTACAATTCCATAACATTCTACGCCATGATTTTCTGCTGTTTTTACAATTGCCCTAATAACAGCATTAAATCCTGATACATCTCCACCATTTGCTAATATTCCTACTTTTTTTAACATTTCTATATCCTCCTTATTTTGTGTTATTTTGCTTTTCTTATTATATCAATAATTTAATTTTTTACAACACTTTTCAGAAGTTTTTTTATTCTACTCATTAAATTTTCGTACTCATATTTGAACATGTCGCAAAATGTCAATACAATTCTCTCTAAATTTATGGGATAATATTTTTAGTTAAAAAATTAAGGTGATAATATGATTAAAGAGAAAAGAAAAGCAAAGAAATACACACAAGAGGAAATGTCAAAACTTCTTGGAATTAGTCTAAGACAATATGTAAGAATTGATAATGAAGAAGATTTACCAAGAAGGGATGTTCTTAGAAGTTTAATCATAGAATTAGATTTGACTAATGAAGAAATTGGAGAATATATCAGAAAAATAACTAAGAATATTGCCTAACAAAATAAGGGCTTATTTTTTTGCCCTCATTTTGTTGCAATATGTATATTTTCTATCTCGGCTTTCATCTCACGTGAAATAATATTTTGAATTTGAGCTACTTCTTCTTGTTTCATTTCAGTTGTTCCAATAATAATGCTAATACTATCCCCATTTACAAAAATAACGCTATTTTCAAAACCTTTCGTTCGAATTAAATTTTCACAAATCATAATACTGTTTTTAGTATCATTTATTTTTTGTATTTCTTGCGTTGCTGCTTGTCTTTGTGTTTCTAAAGAATGATTACTATTTAATACTTTTTCATAAGTTTCTATCATTTGTGAATACATCGTATCTCTTTCTAATTTAGATTTTACAAAATAATCATCTGTATTATTACTGCTCGTTTGTGTTGTTGTATTATCACCTGTTATATCGTTCTCAGAAGTAACCTCATTTGTTGTTTCATTGCTAATTGTATTACTTTTCTCCATATTATCCATATTTTCTGTTACGACATCATTACTATTTACCAAAGTAGCATCTCCAATATCTGCTAATTGCATATCATCTACCGCTTCCATTTGCATTGCTGTTTCCACAGATGTTTGATTTTCCGTGTTGTTTGTATAATTCAAATAGCCTGCTACCATCAGCATTAATACTATCACATAGACTACCACTTGATTTTTTTTAAACAATTTCATTTTCTAATTTCCTCCCTAAATTTTCTAAATTTCTTTAATTGTAGGTATGATAAAGCCATCATGATTTTTTCCTCCGTCCCCAAAATCATCGCATTTCAAATACTTGGATTTTATGGGTAGCAAGTCCTGTTACTGCTTCTACCGCTTGTATGATATTTGTTTTAGTTTCTACATTGTTTGCTCCTTTCGCTGTTATAATAGCACCTTCTACTTTGGGTTGAACCACTTTTTGTGTAATTGGGGTTTTTTCTCCATTTTCTTCTTGGTATATGATATCTTTTTGTGAATCGGTTTCTTGTATTTTTCTACTTCCCCCTGATGTATCGCTTTCTTCTGTATTGCTAGTTTTTGTTGTTTCATTATACATAGCAACTACTTCACTTGATTCTGAGTAATTGACAAATACTTTTACTTCTCCTACTCCTTGTATTTTAGATAATATTCCTTCTAATTGTTCTGCTAAACGATCTGTTGCTGTAATTTCATTTTCAACTTTTGTACTATTTTCATTAATATTTGCCAGCTGCTTTGAAGTTGTATTATTTTCTGGTTTTGCCGTTTGCTTTTTACCATTCCAAATCAGATTAATGATAACAATGGTTACAATAAGTAATACTACAAAGAAAACTAAATTTTCAATCTTTTTCTTGTTGTTTTCTCCTCCTTCTTCTGAGTCGCTTTTTGTCAATTGTTTCAATTTATCTCTAAACATTTCTCATCCACCCCATATTCTTCTATTAAAAATTTTTTAATATTTTGAATTTCTGATTTTTTTACCTTTGCATTTTCTTCTTTATTCTTTTCACCTATTTTATTTTCCTCTTGCTTAATTGTTGTATCAATTGGCTTTATCTTTTGTATGCCGCGTCACAATTTTATTTTCCAAATTCAATTCTTCTTCTGTTTTTGGTTTTTCTTCTGACTTTTCTACCTTTATTTTAATCTTTGTTATTTTGGTATCCTCTTCTTTGTCCGATATCTGCACTTTTACCTTGCAATCTGTCACTTTATACCCTTTTTCTTCTAATTTCTTGCTAATATCTTTTTCCAACTTTTGTATTGATAATTCTTGTATTCTTTCATCCATCGAACTTTGGTCAACACTTGTACTTGTTTCTGTGGTTACATAATGTTCTAAATTAAAATAATTTTCCTTAAAGACGTTTTGGTTTGCTATAAAAGGTGAAACAATTGTAAATAACACATAAATCCCCATTACCATTCGAATATATTTTTTTGTTTTATTGTTGGGTAACAACATTTCTAAAATTGATATGATTACAATTGCTAATCCCAGTCCTTTTATCCATGAGCTCATAAATTCTATCATTGCTATATCTCCTTATCTGTACATCATGCCACTGTTTGATATTTTTAAAACTAGTGTTGTTCCAATAATAATCATAAAAGAAATACTTGTTAATATTGCTAAGAAAATTTTAAAAATATCTCCTATTTGTTCTAATAAACTTGTTACCTTATTATCGGCTATTGGTTGAATTACACTAGCTAGCAGTTTATAGGCAAAAGTTAATGTTGCTAGTTTTATAATTGGCGCTATACAAATTCCTATGATAATAATAACGCCAACTAGTCCCACCGCATTTTTTAGAATAACACCACATCCCAATACCGTATCTACGGCATCTCCCAATATTTTTCCCACTACTGGAATAGCAGAACTAACAACTGCTTTTGTCGTTTTAGCTGTAATCCCATCTACGCTACTTGCCATAGTTCCTTCCAGTGAAACCACTCCAACAAATAAGGTCAAAATTACTCCCAAGAACCATACAATTCCTGATTTAAAAAACTTTGTTAATTTGTCTATTTTTATTTGGTCTGATAATTTTGACAAAATTGCTAATGCTGCAAAAATCATAACAAATGGGATAATTATATCTTGTATAATATTTCCTATAAAGTTTATCATAAACAAAATAATTGGTTCTACCACACCACTCGTTACCATGCTTCCTGTTGCCATCATAAGTGTAATCAAAAGTGGCACCAACATATTCATAAAAGCAACTAAGTTAGTCGTTGTATCTTGCACCATTTTCACAATATCTGAAAAATTTGATAAAATAATTGTAATAATCAATATATACTGTGCATAATAAATTAATTTGGAAATACCATCATTTTCTAGACTTTCACTAATCGCCTTCAAAATACCATGAATTACAATAATCACCAATATACTTCCAATTGCTTTTACACTATTTACAACTTCAGAACCTAACAAACCTAAAACTTTTTTTCCAATCGTTGAATTGTCAATCTCTCCTTTAATTGCCTCATTTAACAATTCTCCTACATCTATATCTCCAAAAAACTCACTGGTATATTTCTTCGAATTTTTTAGAAAATCCTGTATTCCAAACTCCTCTTTCTGTTCTTGAATTGTTTCCTCATTATTGGCATAAACATTTGGAACAAAAAATATCGTAATACACAATACAATCATAACTACTACATTTTTTCTCATTTGTACTCCTTTTTGGGTTAGTTTTGGTTAGTTTTGGGACAGGCACTGAACTAACCGCTTTAATCACTTTTGGTTATTTTGGGTTACTTTTGGTTACTTTTGGTTACTTTTGGGACAGGCACTGAACTAACCACTTTGGTCATTTTGGGGATAGGTCTATACTTTATTTTATCAAGGCAATATTTTTAATATTATCTCTAATAATGCTGATATAATTGGAATTGACATAGATATAATAATAATTTTGCTACCAATTTCAATTTTACTGGCTATCGCTGCTTCTCCCGAATCTTTACAAATGCTAACTGCAAATTCTGATAAAAATGCTATCCCTGTTATTTTAATAAGTATTGTCAAAAATGTACTATTGATTGATGCTTTATTAGCTAATGATTGTAATAGCATAATAATTCCTTGTAATTTGTCCATTACTAGTAATAAAATCAATACTCCTGTTAGTAAACTAATATAAATTGCAAAATCTGGTCGGTATTGCTTTAATAAAATAATAATGATGAGTGCAATTAATGCAATACCTATTATTTTTATAATTTCCACTACTTTTGACCTCCATTTTATTGGTTCATTTCGATTCGTTTTGGTTAGTTTTGGGACAGGCACTAAGCTAGCCATTCTTGGTTAATTTGTGCCTGTCCCAAAACTAACCATCAAAGATTAAATATGGTCCTAACTGTGCTAAATAAGCTACTTATCTCTTTGATTACCATCGTCAAAACAATTACTAGTCCTGCCAATGTTGTCATCATAGCTTGATCTTCTCTTCCTGCTCTTACTAAGACTTGATGTAATACGGCAACCAAAATCCCAATTGCTGCTATTTTAAATAATAAATTAATGTCCATTTTTCTTCCTTTCTTTTATATAAAATATTTTTCCTCTTTTAAGAAATATTCCTTCAACACAAGATAATAACAATTGCTAACCCAATTGTAGTTCCTAATTTGCTATATAATTTTTCATTCTTTTCTCTTTGCTCTTGTGCTTCTTTTAATTGTGTTTCTAAAAATTTTTGTGTAATTTGAATTTGACTGGTTTGTCCTTCTACATCAGTTTGTCCTAATAATTTAGATAAAGTTTTTAAGACATATCTATCTTCTTTGGTTAAATTATTTTGACTTTCTTCAACAGCTTGTTCCCACGCTAAATTGGCTGTATTTTCTTTCATTTTCTGCCTTGCTAGTGTAAATACTTGTCCTACACTTTTACTTGCATTTTGAGCAATTTCTTCAAATATTTCTGGTATTGGTTCATAAGTAAATTTAATCTTGCTCTGAAACATATTTAAAGCTGTTTTCATTTCTTCTAGTTCTTTCACTCTTATTAAATATTTTTTAGATACATATCTCCCTATTAAACTACATGCTACTAGAATAATAAATAGCATGAAATATTTTATCATTTGCATTTTTTATCCTCTTTTCTTTTAAATTACTATATTATATTCACCCCATTTTCCGTTTAGAACTATTTATAAAAAAATTACTTTTTCTATTTGTTTTGTCTCGATTAATCCATCAATTAATACATTATTTCTAATATCATCCATTGTTCTTCCATGCATCGTAAATATTCCCTTCACTCCTGATAAAATAGCTTCTCCGTATAGCTTGTATATCTTCTTTTGAGCCAATTTCATCACAAGCAATCACTTCTGGACCCATAGAACGAATTAACATTTTCATTCCTTTACTTTTACTAATATTTTCTATCACATCTGTTCTCATTCCAATATCATTCTGTGGTGCTCCTTTATACATTGCAGCTATTTCTCCTCTTTCATCTACTACACCACATGTCATACCTTTAAAATGCATACTGCTAATGCCATTGCTAATATTTCGAATTAAATCTCTTAATATTGTTGTTTTTCCTTTTCCTGGTGGTGAAACAATTAATGTATTATAAATCGTATTATTCTTTACATCTATAATTTCTCTTAAAAGATGATTGCTACAATTGATAATTTGTCTTGCTATTCTAAAATTCAAGCTGGTTATGTATTTTACGTTAATAATTTTTCCGTTCTTCCATTACTGCTGTTCCCGTTATCCCAATTCGGTGTCCTCCCCTAACTGTTAAAAATCCTTCACATATTTGATTTTTATAGGCATAAATAGAATTTTCACAAAGTTTCTCCAAAATTTGTAATATTTCTGTACTACTTATTTGATAATCAATTACTATATCAGCTTGTCTAGTTTTTAGTAAAATCGCTCTCTCTACTCTGATTCGTATTTCCTGTAAATCATTTTGTAAGTTTCTATCTTGCATTAATGTATTTTTTAACAATGTATAAATAGAATTTGGAAAATACCTTAAAATTTCTTCTATTTCTCTCACACTTAACCTCCCTAATCTAATTTTCTCAAAAATTGCCAAAAAGGTTTGTCCCTTTTGGCAACTTTGGCAGCCAAAAAGAACATATACTATATTTAGTATATGTTCTTCTTTGTTTTTATAGAACTTTATTTTTTATTGATAACTGCTCTATAAATAATTCCTGTTTCTTCGTCTCGTTCAAATTCTACTCGATAAGCTGTTTCTGTTTCTACTGTACTTTTTAATAATATTATATTTTGATCGGTTACTTCATATTCTTCACCATCAAAGTGAATCTCTTTAATTTTTCTATTCTCATCTTCTTGTGATTCGTTATTTAATTGAATGGTTGTTAATAAGCCTTTTACGGTTACTCCTTGCAAGTTGGTACTTTCATAGTTTTCAAATTTTTGATTAAATGTACTAACTTCTACCTCATCAATTTGATTGATATTCATGTAATTATCAAATTGAGGAATGATATATTGCAATGGATTTTCATCTTCTCCTACCCCTAGTTCTTCCATATGACTTTTATTAACTGCTTGAATTCTTTCCATTACTGCATTAATAAACTCGGTTTGTTGTTCTTCTTCCAATTCATTTAGCATTAAAGCATTACCTTCATTAAATTCTTCTATATTAACACTATCTGTAAATTGTACTTTGTTATTATAATTATATTCGTACTTTTTATTTTCTAATTCTAATGTTAGTTGATAATCCTCTGTTACACTTTGTATAGATGACAATCCCTCGAATTTTGCTATAAATGCAATTTTTCCTGTTTGGTTATCACTATTAATTTGCAATTCAAGATTATATTGTAAATTATTTTCTGCTTGTGCTTTTTCCAATTTAACTTCTATTTCACCTGCTTTTAAAGTTAAACGATTTGTTTTTCCCTTGGTTTGATATACTGTAATTTCTAAATTTTCATTTTCTAAATCAGAATCATTGCTTATTTCTCTTATGTCATTATCAATATCACTTGCTGTGATTTTCAAAGAATTTTTCTGAATTTTAAGGTATTCATTAATTTTATCTAAAGTTTTTTGGTCATTTTTTAATGTTTCTAAATATTTTAGAATTAGATTTTTCAGTTTTTTTCCATTTAATGTTAATTTGTATCCTTTGCTATTTGTTTCTTCTATTTTACTAAAATCATTATCTTGTAATTCTTGCTTTAAGATATTTCCATACGTATTTTTTAAGTATTCTTTATCTTCGTCTGTAAATAGTACTTTTGAAAATTCCTCTATTTTTCTTAAATTACTTGTCTCATCTTCTAATAGATTTTCATTTTCTTTGGTAGCAACATATTTGCTACCAATATATTTCGTTTGAATTCCTATCGTATCTCCTATTTTTTTATAGGTAAATGGAAAATTTACAGTATCTGAATAATTTAAACTAAAGTTTTGCATACACTGAGAATTAGCAGTATTTACTTCTCCATCAAATGTTAAATTTAGACCATTTACATTTCCTGCATTCGTATCTACTGTTATTTTACCATTATTTTGATAAGGTGTATTTTTTTGTTTTTCAAAATATTGTGTTAATTGTTTATCAATAAATCCATTATCTTTTTCTCCTATTTGTGTAACATATTGAAAAAATAACTCTTTGTTACTTTTTAATAAATCGGTTCCCAATAGCACATAGGCAATACTTGTTAATAACATTAACATTACTAACACTATGATAACAATTAAAATTACTTTACTTCTCTTCTTTTGTCCCATTTTAAATGCTCCCATCTTAACTTTATTCTTCCCAGTTATGATAAATATTAGCTACATCATCTAAGTCTTCTAATCTTTCAATCAGTCTTTCCATCTTTTCTACGCCCTTTTCATCTAATGCCACTGTAGTTGTTGGAATCATTTGCACTTCTGCTTCTAAGAATTCTAATCCTGTCTCTTCTAGCTTTTCACGAACAGCTGTAAAATCTGATGGGTCTGTTATGATTTCATAAATTTCTTCTAAACTTTGGAAATCTTCTGCTCCTGCTTCAATAGCAATCATCATTAAATCTTCCTCTTCCATTGTTGCTGTCGCTTTTTCAATTACGATAATTCCCTTTTTATTGAACATGTATGATACGCATCCACTTGTACCTAAATTCCCTCCTGATTTGTCAAAAGCATGTCTTACATCTGCTGCTGTTCTGTTTTTGTTGTCGGTTGCTGCTTCTACAATAACAGCTACACCATTTGGTCCATATCCTTCGTATATGATTTCTTCATAGTTTTCGTTGCTACTAGATGCTTTTTTGATGGCATTATTAATGGTATCATTGGGCATATTGGCTGCTTTACATTTTGCAATTACATTTTTTAATTTTGAGTTTCCTGCTGGGTCTGGTCCTCCTTCTTTTACTGCTATTAATAACTCTCTTCCTAATTTTGTAAAGATTTTTCCTCTTGCTGCATCTGCTTTTCCTTTCTTTGCTTGTATATTATGCCATTTACTATGTCCTGACATGGTTAATTCCTCCTTTAATTTTCTTTGTATTTAAGCCACTTTCGGGCTTTTTGCTAATATTTTTATTAAAAATTTAATTTGCCTAAATTACTGGGTTTGCGGGTTCGCAATTTTTTGGATTGTGCCAAAATTGTGCCAGAAATTATCTAAAAATATGTTTTACAATTTATACTTGTACAAGCACAAATTGTATTTTATTTTTTACTTATATATAATAACACATCTTTTTCTTTTTGTGTAGCCCTTTTTATCGATTTTCAAATTTCTTATCATTTGTACAATTATTTTTTGTATATTTTTTAATATTATGCCACTTGGCCACTCCTGACATTAATTTCAATTTATTAAAGTTTTAAGTCTTTTCTCTTTTCTTTATATTCCGCCAATAAAATCTTCCTCATCTTCATCCATAAGTCCAGTTTCTTTTGAAAAGTCTCTTTCTTTTGGTTCATATTGATATGGATCTAGCATCCTTTTTTATAATTATCTACATACTTAATAATTTCACTTTTACTCATATTGCAAATGCTCTTCATCCAAAAATTTGCCATAATTGTTGGTCTACCACAATTCTTTCTTGTTTTTCTTAATAGTGCAACATCTTCTTTAAATTCTTCATATCCTTTACATCCTTTTGCTTCTTGCACTTTTTTTGAAAGAATCTTTGAAAATTGCTTATATTGCATATTATAAGTTACATCTCCTATATATGGTTTCATATATTGCACTCTCCTAACTTTAACCTTTTACTTTCCTAACATATTTTCTAAATTATCCATGCAAAACTTAATAAAATTTTCATATGTCTCTTTTACAAATTTCTCAACATTTATTTCACTTTTTATATTAAATTCTTTCATGCTCCATTCATTCATATAATCATACTGAAAATCTCCCCATGTGATTGGAATGTTATTGATAAATGTTAGAAATACATATAATTTTGAAAAAGATGGTACTATTACAATATCCATTTCGTACTTTTCTAATCCTAATGATTTAGGCGTAAACGTAATTCTTATATTGTTTAAAAAATCTTTTTCCATTATTTCAAATTCATAATTGCTTTCTTTATCATTACCATATAAAGTTTCTGATAAATTTATAATAGAATAAAACTTTGATTTATGTAGTTCTTCAAGTTTTGTTTTTGCAAATAAATTTAATTCACTTTTATTTTCGTATATCCAATTTGCAATATTCTTTTTATTTGGTAATTCAATAAGATTAATATCTATTTCTTTCTTTACTTCAAAGTATTCATTTATAATTTTATCATCTATTGAAAAGAAATTGAAATTATCAATTATAGTATCTATTAATTCTTTTGCTTCATCTTTTGTAGCACAAAGTTCTAATTTCTTCTCTATCTGTGTTTTTAATGTTTCATTTGTATCCTTATTTTTCTCTATTTCTTGCTTATTAATATTTTGCAAAAAATTTACTACTTCTTCGTTATAATCTATAAATTTATCTAGCATATCTGTTTGAGTTACAAAGAATGGTGTTTGTTTTCCGATATTTTTAAAATAATCAGCCATATAATTCGATATTTCTGAATATTTTACATATTCTTGATTATTATAATTTTTTAATGCTTCTACTAAAGAATTTGTAAAATAACTCATCTCATTGTCTTCCATAACATAAGAACTTTGAGTTTTTAAAGAAGAAAACATAAAAAAACATTTTTCAAATTCTTTTTTTGTTTCATTCATTGCTTTTTGAAATAATAATCCATCGTCTATATCTTTTATATACGAGATTCCACTCTGACATGCATCTATAATTTTAACACAAATACTTGGTTTCAAAGTTCTAAAAAGAATATCCATTTCTGAATTTTTTAATGATGTACTGTTAATCTTATTAAATATAGTATTACTTGTTATATAATACAATTCATTATCTTCTGAATGTCCATGACCTGAAAAGTAAAAAAATATCTCTCCAATTTCATCATTTTCGTTTCTTAATTTTAATTCCTCTAATTCTTTTAAAATCTTTCTATGATCATTTTCTCCATTAATATAAATTATGTCTTCGTATTTCTTACTTTTATTTATAATTTCATATACAATTTCAGCATCATTTTTACATGCTATTAAATCACTAGCATTTTGGTACTTATCTATCCCTATAATTATTGCTAAATTTTTCATTTTCACTCTCCATCTATATATTGAATACTTCTCCTACTTTAATTAAACTCTGTATCAAATCTTTATATTCTATACCTTCAGCATAAAAATTATTTTTCTTATATCTTTTCCATTGATTTTTCATGCTCTTGTCATCTTTTAAAATTTCTACTACTTCTTTCCAATCTTTTATAATCTCTAATGTTTCTCTATGTTTCGCTGTTGAAATAATTGCTTGTTTTAATGTATCTTCATCAATATTTTTACTTTGTGTATTTAACAGCATATGTATATCATAATAATCTCTTATTCTAGTTCCTAATATTGCTCTTTTTATTATTGATTCAAATTTTTCAGCTATAATAGTTTCTATATTATAGGACCAAACTTGTATCTTTCTGTCTTCTAACATTAATGAAAAATCATATTTAACTTCTTTATATGTAATCTTATCTCCTGTTGTTATATCTATTTTCATTATAACTGGCATTTCATTATTATAAATAGCTTCAAAAGTTATTCTGTATCCACCATAGTCATCATCTTC
Organism: uncultured Clostridia bacterium; assembly: GCA_949077355.1. Lineage (GTDB taxonomy): Bacteria > Bacillota > Clostridia > TANB77 > CAG-508 > CAG-269. The sequence continues at coordinate 36,281 of CARUQW010000007.1, forward strand.
TCTTATTAGTGTTATATTCTTAACTTCTAAAGTAATATCATCTTTCAAATCTATATTACATATTCCATTCATTATATTGTTTATATTTTCCTCTGTTAAAGAAAATCCTTTAATTGTTGTATCCATATCCATGGTTGTCCTACTATCTATTCCAAGCATTGCAGATATTAACATACCACCTTTTAGTATAAAATTATCTTTATATTTTGAAACTGATATTCGTTCTAATAGTCTTTCTAACATATATGTTTGCAATACTGATTGAGCTGATACCTTATTTTCTCTTGCAATATTATTTATAATGGCTTTAAAACTCATTGTGTTTCTTTTCAATCTAATACCTCCATATATTGTTGTAATTTATTATATATTTTTAATTTTTTTGCATATTTAGATAATAAATGATAATTTTTATTTTTTACTTTACTATATTCTTTCATTGCAGTATTAAATATTTGAGGATCTATTTTATTTCTATCTCTAATAATATCACATATTGTTCTTTCTAAATTATATATTTTTATACTTGTACCATCCTCTAGTTCTAAATTTGTCATACCTAATAAATAATTTTCATCCTTTATATAATGTGAATGAATAATATCGTTTTTTATTCTTATACTGCTTGGAAATGTCATATCTAGTTTTAACGGTGTTCTATCTGTTAAATTGTAAAAATATAATGCTGTATTGTGTGAATATATTCCAGATTCATATCTTTGCCCCATAATAAAAAATTCATTAACTTCTTTATTTTTTTTTACATATAATCCTCTAGCAACTTTCCTTAAGTATCCTTTTTCTTCTAACTCTTTTACATATTGTCTATGAATATTATATTTTTCTAAATCCTTTACATATAAAATTCCTTTGTTTTTCTCAACTATTTCTTTTATTTTTTCTAACTTTTCCATAAAAATCACCTCTTGACGTTCATATACATATTGTATCTCATATGTATATGAACGTCAAGAACTTTACTATAATATTTAAAGTATATAACTAAAATGTCGGATAAAATCAAGTTTTTTCCGACATTTAATTTACTTTTTAAAATAAATTTCTCTATTTATTATAATCGAATTTATTTTTTCATTCATATAATATCTTACATATTAGTCATAATTACAACTGTATTACAATTCCATTATTTTGTTGTACAGTTGTAAATATTGTTTCTAAAATAAGTATTAAGAACAGTTTTTTCTGTTTAATTTGTTTCTATTATATATTTAATATCCTCTATTGCTTTTTCTATATTCATCATTCCATTTCCAATAGGATAGTAAACTGGATATACTTTAT
>CARUQW010000008.1:0-28342 GCA_949077355.1 uncultured Clostridia bacterium
GTGAACTTTTCGTTAGATATTTTCTTAGGGTGATTTTATCATAAATTAATCACATCTGGCAAAATTGCGCATTGCTAAAAGAAAGAATGTATGATAGAATAAAAAGCAAAAGAAAACAAAAGCTAAAATGGGGGATTGATAATGAAAAAGTTAATTGTCATCATAGTAATTTTAGCAATCATTTTTGTAGGAATGATTGGATACAAAAATGTGGTTATCAAAACCAGAAATATTGGAATACAAGAAATTGAAAAAATAGAAAATTGTATTGAACAAATTTATATGTGGAAAGAAGTGACAAAAGAGGCTTTACCATGCTTTGAGGACATTAATCAAGCAGATGAAACTTGGATTTGGGAAGTAGTTAAAAAAAATCTAGAAGAATATGAGATTTCTTATGAAAAGATACAAGAAAAAGCAAAAGAAATATTTGGTGAAAATTTTACAAAGCAATTTCCTAAAGAAGGAATGGAATATTTTAGTTATAATGAAGAAAATGATTTATATTATGCTATTGGAATGGATTTAGACCAATTAGATGATGCTTTTTTAATGAACAAAATAACTAGAACAGAAAATGGATATGAAGTAGAAATTATAGAATATTTAGAGGATTATTCAGAATCTACAACAGAGAATCGAATAACGTTAAGGAACATAGAGGAAGAAAAAATAGAAGAGATAAATTTACAAGATGAAGGAAAAATCAATGAAATTGTGAAAAATAATAGGGAAAAATTAGATAAGAAAAAAATCTATATAAAAAATGAAGGAAAAAAATTAATAGTACAAAGAGTAGAAAAGGAGTAAAATAAGGAGAAGAAAAATGTTAGAAAAATGTGACATTTGTCCACATGAGTGCAAGGTTAATCGAAAACAAGGAAAAATAGGAAGATGTAAGGCAACCGATAAGGTGAAAATTGCTTTATATAGTGTACATGATTTCGAAGAACCATGTATTAGTGGAAAAAATGGATCGGGAACCGTATTTTTTTCGAATTGCAATTTAAATTGTGTTTTTTGTCAAAACTATGAAATTAGTCAATTAGGAAAAGGAAAAGACATAACAATAGAAGAATTGGCAGAAATATTTTTAAAACAACAGGAAAAGGGAGTAGAAAATATTAATTTAGTAACACCAACAAGTTATGTAATACAAATTATAGAAGCAATCAAAATAGCAAGAAAAAAGGGACTTGTGATTCCTATTTTGTATAATACAAATGCTTATGAAAAAGTAGAAACATTAAAACTATTAGATGGTTACATTGATATTTATTTACCAGATTTAAAATATGCTGAAAATACATTAGGAGAAAAATATTCTAAGGTAAAGGGTTATTTTGAAATAGCTACCAAGGCAATTCAAGAGATGGTAAGGCAAGTAGGAATGCCGAAATTAGATAAAGAAGGAAAAATGAAAAAAGGAGTAATGATAAGGCATTTAGTTTTACCAAATCACATAGAAAATAGTAAAAAAGTTTTGAAATGGATAAAAGAAAATTTGCCTGAAGATATATACATTAGTGTAATGGCACAATATTTTCCAATCTATAAAGCAAAAGAATGGCAAGAATTAAATCGAAAACTAACCAAGGAAGAATGGAAAAAAATAGAAGATTATATCGAAGAATTAGAAATACAAAATGGTTATGTGCAAGAACTAGGTGAACATGAGGAAGAGTATGTACCAAAATGGGAAGGATAAGAATACAAAATAAGGAAAAGCTGATTCATAGGTGTCGAATTTTGCGATGAAAAGGCAATGAATTCACTTGAAAATTTTTCCAATTAGAGGTATAATATAATTGTAAGCAAATTAATTTCGGCGAAAGCTTATATAATTTATTTTCCCAAAGAGCTTACATGTAAGAGAAATATTAAGTCTTAAATACAGGGATATTAAGCTAGCTTGAAAGCATAATATCCCCATTTTTAAATTATTTTTAGGTCAAACACAATTCCAAAAACAAAAAGAAAAAAATAGTTAAAGCCTTGTCAAAAAAACAAGAATTTGATATAGTATAGAAAATAAAAAAATGGAGGGAAAAAACATGAGAATAGTAGAACCATGGATAAAAGTAGAAAAAATTGATGGAAAAAAAATAATGAAAAGAATAGAAAGAGCATGTAGAACATGTTATCGCTCAGAAGGAAAAATTACAGAAGATAGCTACAAAAAGCTATTAGGAAATTGTATTACAAGAGGACATGAATCAGTATTAGAACACGAAAAAGTAACCGTTAGAATTTATAGTGATGTAGGTTCTTACAAAGACTTAACAAGACATAGATTTGCTAGCTTTTCGGTTGAATCTACTAGATATTGTAGTTATGATAAAGATAAGTATGGAAATGAAATAGCATTTATGAATCCAGCAGGATATATGGAAAATGAAGAAATGTATGAAATATGGAAACAAACCATGCAAGAAATTGAAAAAGGTTATATCAAAATGAAAGAATTAGGAGCAACTACTGACATGTGTAGAGAATTATTGCCACATGCAACAGCAGGAGAATATACAATGACAGCGAATATAAGAGAATGGAAGCACATATTAGAATTAAGAACCACAAAACATGTACATCCATCAATTAGACAAGTATTAATACCATTATTAAAATACTTCCAAGAAGAAATGCCAGAAATATTTGGAGATGTGGAATATGACAAAGATTTTAAACCAGAAGCTTATGCCAAATTAACCATTGAAGAGGAAGTGTAAAAACAAAAATACAATATAAGGAGTAAAGAAAATGTTAAGTATCATAGTAGCAAAAGCAAAAAATAATATCATAGGAAAAGAAGATAAAATTATATGGAATTTACCTGCAGATTTAAAACATTTTAAAGAACTAACAACAGGTCATGTTATCATAATGGGAAGAAAAACTTTTGAATCATTAGGAAGAGTATTGCCAAACAGAAAACACATTGTTTTTAGCCAAAATCCAGATTTTAAAGTCAAAGATGAAAACGTACAAGTTGTTCATTCTATGCTAGAAATACAAGAATACATAGAAAATGAAGAGGAAAACTTTGTAATTGGTGGGGCTATGATTTATAATTTATTAATGCCACATGTAACAAAAATGTATGTAACAGAAATTGAAGAAGAATTTGAAGGAGACAGCTTTTTCCCAAGAATTAATCCAGAGGTTTGGAAAGAAACAAAACGAGAAAAAGGAATTAAAAACGAAGAAAATAATTTAGACTATGACTATGTAACCTATGAAAAAATAGAGAAATAGTGAAGGAGAAAAACATGAAAATAATAGGCATAACAGGAAAATCCGGAAGTGGAAAAACAACTCTAGCAGCACGGTATTGCTCAAAAATTAAAAGGTACAAGTATTGGTATTGACAAAATAGGACATCAAGCTACAAGCGATAAAAAAATTAGCCAAAAACTTTGTGAAGTTTTTGGCAATTCTATTTTAAATGCAGATGGCAAAATTAACAGAAAAAAACTGGGTAATATTGTATTTTCGAGCAAAGAAAAAATGGATATTTTAACACAAATTACTTGGGGATATATGCAAGAAAAATTAGATGAAATTTTAGAAAAAGAGCCAGAAATTTTAATATTAGAATGGGCATTACTTCCAATTGATAGTAAATATTGGGATAAATGTAATCTGAAAATTTTAATGAAAGCAGATGAAATAGAACGAAAGAATAAAGTAATGCAAAGAGACAGAATAGCAGAAGAGTATTTTTTAAAACGTGATGCCAATAGTATGGATTATAATCAAATTGAATTTGATTTTAGTTTTGAAAATGATTATCAAACAGAAACGATGGAGCAAATGATAGAACAAATCAGTAAATTAGTAAAGAAGGAATAGTAAAAAAGCTTTTGGTTAAAATAAAACTACCAGTGGAGGAGAGAAAAATGTTTAAACCAAAAGCCATTTATTTTGAAAAAGAAATTACAAAATATCCATTAGGAAAAGAATTAATGGAAAAATACAAAGATATACCTAAAATAGAAATTGAAAACCATAACAATATCGAAGAAATGAGAAAAAAATCGAATAAAGAATTTGCTAATATGAAAAGAAATTTAATCATAGGAATCAGAAAAACACATAAATTTGTAGAAAATCATAAAACGTCAGATTATTTGGTACCATACACTTCATCTGGATGTACAGCAGCATGTATGTACTGTTATCTTGTTTGTAACTACAACAAATGTGCATATTTACGCTTATTTGTAAATCGAGAACCTATGTTAGATAAAATCATAAAAACATCTGAAAAAGCTGAAAAAGAACTAACCTTTGAAATAGGAAGTAATAGTGATTTGATTCTAGAAAATACTATCACAAATAATTTAGTTTGGACAATTGAGAATTTTCAAAAAGCCAAAAAAGGAAGGTTAACCTTTCCTACTAAATTTGATATGGTAGACTCCATTTTACCATTGAATCATCAAGGAAAAGTTATCGTAAGAATGAGCGTTAATCCAGAAGAAATCATTCAAAAAGTAGAATTTGGTACTTCTAGACTAAAGGGAAGAATCGAGGCAATTAATAAATTAAAAGAGGCAGGATATCCAATTGGAATTTTAATTGCTCCTGTTATATTAGTAGACAATTGGAAAGTGCTATATACAGAGTTAATACAAAAGTTGTATCAAGAATTATCAGAAAAAGTAAAAAAAGATGTGTTTTTTGAAATTATTTTTATGACATATAGTTATATTCATACAAAAATAAATGAAGAAGCCTTTCCCAATGCCATTTCTTTATATGATAAGGAAATTATGACAGGAAGAGGACGTGGCAAATATTGGTATAAGAATCAGATAAGAAATGAAGCAGAAAAATTTTTGCGTGAACAAATGCATCAATATTTTCCGAATAATAAAATTGAATATATTGTTTAAAACAAAACACAGTGATTTTTGTGAATTTACTGTGTTTTTAGTTTTAAAATTTAAAAAATATGATATAATTCAAGAAAAGGAAGGAAGAAAATATGTCATACATAGAATTTAATCAAGTAAGTAAAGAATATCAAATGGGGGAAATTACAATTAAAGCATTGGACAACACAAACTTTAAAATAGAAAAAGGGGAATTAGTAGTAATTGTACGGACCATCTGGAGCAGGAAAAACAACAACACTTAATATATTAGGAGGAATGGATACAGCAACATTGGGAAAAGTAAGTGTTGATGGAAAAGAAGTAACGAAACTAAAAAACAAAGAGTTAATCCAATATCGAAGAGAAGACATTGGATTTGTCTTTCAATTTTATAATCTAGTCCAGAATCTAACCGCCAAAGAAAATGTAGAATTGGCAACTGAAATTTGTAAAGACTCTTTGGAAGTAGAAGAAGTAATGAAAAAAGTAGGATTAAAAGATCGAATGAATAATTTTCCATCTCAATTATCAGGAGGAGAGCAGCAAAGAGTAGCCATTGCCAGAGCGATTGCTAAAAATCCTAAACTACTATTATGTGATGAACCAACAGGAGCTTTAGACTATAAAACAGGAAAGCAAATTCTAAAATTATTACAAGATATGGCGAGAAAAGAGAAAATGACAGTGATTATTATTACACACAATACAGCCCTAGCACCGATGGCAGACAAAGTAATTCATTTCAAAAATGGGACAGCAGAATCTATTGAAATAAATCAAGAACCAATACCAGTAGAAGAAATAGAATGGTAGGTGCAATTGGGGACGTTTCCTTTTTCACATTTACCGTCACAGGGGGACTGGAGGAACATTCCTTAAAATCCCTCTTTGAAAATATAATAAAAAATAATAGATTAAAATAAAAGTTTATCGTTCAAGCTAATTTTCATAGAAATTCTAAATCCATAATATGGCACCCTTCCATGTCAAGCATGAACACTTTCCATATTATGAATTAAGAATTTCTAATTCAATTACTTTCAATCAAAACTTTTATTTTAATATATATTTTTTATTATAAATAGAAAACGAGACAGGGATTTTAAGGAATGTCTCTCCAGTCCCCCTCTGTCACGGGTAAATGTGAAAAAGGAAACGTCCCCAATTGCACAAAAGGAGGAAAAAAGTGAAGAGAGCATTGTTGAAAGATAGTGTAAAAGAAATCAAAAATACTTATAAACGATTTATATCCATTTTATTAATGGCTTTTTTAGGTGTAGGCTTTTTTGCAGGCATGAGAGCTGCTTCGCCAGATATGGTAGATACGATTAATCAGTATTATAAGGATACACAAGTATATGATGTCCAAATATTGTCTACACTAGGATTAACGAATCAAGATATAAAAGAAATTACCAAAATAGAAAATGTGGAAAATGTGATTGGAACTTATGAGATAGATGGCAAATTAGAGATTGAGAACAAAGAAGTAATTGCTAAGATTATGTGTATAGAAGAAATGAATCAACCAATTTTGTTACAAGGGGAGTTACCTAAAAATCAAGAAGAGTGTGTGGTAGAAGAAAGTTTTTTAAAACGTAATCATAAAGAAATAGGAGATACAATTGAAATTAAAGTGGAAAAAATGAAAAATACGGAAGGAGAAGAAGAGCAATATTTAAATCAAAACAAACTAAAAATAGTAGGAACTGTAAAAAGTCCAGTTTATATAGCAAGAGATAGAGGAACCAGCAATTTAGGGTCTGGAAAAATTGATTACTATATGTATATAACAAGAGAAAACATAAAAGCAAATGAAATTTATACCAATTTATACATAAAAATAAAAGATGCTGAAAAATATACTACATCTAGTCACCAATATAATAAATGCATAGAAGAAGTAAAAGAAAAAATAGAGAATATTAAGGAAGAAAGACAACAAGCAAGACATAACGAATTAGTAAGTAAAGCAACTGAAAAAGTAGAAAAATCAGAGGAAGAGTTCAATACAGAAAAGAAGAATGCAGAAGAAAAATTAGAAGAAGCAAGACGAAAAATAACAGAAGGAAAAACGAAAATACAAGAAGCAGAAAATACCATAAATAGTAATAAAAAACAGGCAGATATCCAGTTTGCAAATGCCTATAAACAAATTCAAACAGCGAAAAAGAAGATAGAAGAAAATGAAAAACAATTGCTAATAAAAGAACAAGAAGCTACACAACAATTAAAAGAATTAGAAGAACAAGAACAAAAATTACAAATGCAATTACAAACAGTAATGAATGGAATAGAAACATTAGAATTACAATATCAACAAATAAAAGATAATCCACTTATAACAGAAGAACAAAAACAAGCTTTAGCCATACAAATACAAAAATTAGAACAATCAAAACAAACAGTACAAGCAGCAATTACAGAAATAAACAAGGGAGTAGCAATAGGAAAACAGGAAATTCAAAACGGAAAAGAACAAATACAAAAAGCTAAAAATGAATTATCCAAACAAGAAAAACAATATGAAACGAAGAAAAGAGAGACAAAAAAGCAATTAGAAGATGCTGAATTAGGAATTGAAACCTCAAAGAATGAATTGAAAATAGGAGAAGAAGAACTAGAAAAGAATCAAAAAGAGTTAGAACAAAAAATAAAAGAAGCAGAAGAAAAATTGACAGATGCCAAGGAAGAAATTAACCAAATCGAAAATCCAAAATGGTATATCTTTGATAGAACAGATAATAATGGGTACAACAGTTTTATACAAGACACAGGAAGTATTGAAAATATAGCAAGGGTATTTCCAATTGTATTTTTCTTAGTAGCAGCTCTTATTTCTTTGACTTCTATGACAAGAATGGTAGAAGAGCAAAGAACACAAATAGGAACTTTAAAAGCATTAGGATATAACAAGTGGCAAATTGCAAGTAAATATGTAATTTATGCAAGTTTAGCTTGTTTGATAGGTGGCATATTAGGAATGAGTGTGGGATTTGCACTGCTACCAAGTATTGTGTGGAAAATGTATCAAATGATGTATGATATTACTGAAAAAATACAATTAAATTATAACATAATCATTGGAGGAATTGGACTTATCTTGATGAGTATTTGTATGATAGGAGCAACTATCTATAGTATAAGAAAAGAATTAGTTCATGAGCCAGCAACTTTAATGAGACCGAAAGCGCCTAAAATGGGAAAAAGAGTTTTACTTGAGAGATTACCATTCATTTGGAAACATTTGAACTTTTCTAGAAAAGTGACCGTTAGAAATATATTTCGATATAAAAAAAGATTTTTAATGACAATCATAGGAATTGCGGGATGTACCGCACTAATTCTGGTAGGATTTGGCATAAGAGATTCCATTCGATGCATTATGCCGAATCAATTTGAAAAGATATTTAATTATGATATGCAAGTAGCCTTAAAAACAACAATAGAGGAAGAAAAAAAGAAAGAATTTGTTCATGAATTACAAGAAAAAGCGGAAGTAGAAGAAATAGTAGAAACCTATATTACCTCTAATACAGCAAAATATCAGGAAAAGGAAGAAGAATTACAGATTATTGTACCAAAAGAAAAAAACAACTTGAAAGAAATGATTCATATCACAGACATAAGAACAGGACAAAAAGTTGAAATAGAAGAAAACGAAATATGTTTAACCGATAAGGCTGCAGAATTATTAGGAGTGAAACAAGGAGATAAGCTAATTTTAAAAAATAGTGAAGAAGAGGAAGTAGAAGTAAAGATTTCAAACATAGTAGAAAATTATATATCACATTATATTTATATGTCGAAACAAACCTATGAAAAATTATATCAAAAAGATTATAGAACAAATGTATTATTTATGAGAAATCAAAAAATTAGTGAAAAACAAGAAGAAACATTGACTGCTAATTTAATGCAAGAAAGTGAAGTGGCAACCGTAAATAGAATTTCTACTTCTATGGGAATGCTGGACGATACTATGAAATCGTTAAATTATGTGGTAATTATATTGATTATATCAGCAGGACTATTAGCTTTTGTTGTATTATACAATTTAGCTAATGTTAATATAAGCGAGAGAATTCGTGAATTGGCAACTATAAAAGTATTAGGTTTTTATGATAAAGAAGTATATTCTTATGTGACAAGAGAAACCATTATTTTAACAGCCATTGGAATTGTATTTGGGCTAGTTTTAGGATATTTTTTAAATGGTTTTATCATTCGGAACTTGTGAGATTAATATGTTACGATTTAAAAAAGTAATTGAACCAATGAGTTATTGTTATGCAACACTTATAACAATTGGCTTTACTGTAATTGTAAATATAGTCACCTATTTTTCTTTAAAGAAAATAGATATGATTGAAAGTTTAAAAAGTGTAGAATGATTGGAAATATAATAGATTAGAATACGCTTGACAATTAGTCAATCAAAAAGATACAATAAAACCATAAAAATGAAAAAGGAAAGGTAAGTGAGATTTTGGAAAAATTAAGTGTACAAGAATTGCAAGAAAAAGCAAGAAAAGTAAGAGAAGATATTATAGAAGAAGTATATAGTGCTAAGTCAGGTCATCCAGGAGGTTCACTTTCAATTGCTGATATTTTGACAGTATTATACTTTAGAGAAATGAAAATCAATCCAGAAAATCCTAATTGGGAAGATAGAGATCGATTTGTTTTATCAAAAGGACATTGTTCACCAGCATTGTATAGCTGTTTAGCAAATCGAGGATATTTTCCAATAGAGGACTTGAAAACATTTAGAAATATCAACAGTTATTTACAAGGACATCCAGACAAAAACAAAGTACCAGGAGTTGACATGACAACTGGTTCTCTAGGCCAAGGGTTGTCTTGTGCCAATGGTATGGCAATAGCAGGAAAAATGAATCAAAGAGACTATAGAATTTATTGTGTTCTAGGAGATGGAGAAATCGAAGAAGGCCAGATTTGGGAAGCGGCTATGGCTGCGAATCAATATAAATTAGACAACTTGTGTGTAATTGTAGATAACAATAATTTGCAAATAGATGGAACCATAGAGGAAGTTATGAGTTCTTATCCAATCGATGAAAAGTTTAGAAGTTTTGGATTTCAGGTGATTCATATTGATGGACACGATATAGATGAAATTATTAAAGCATTGGAAGTAGCAAAAAACATAAAAGATAGACCAACTTGTATTATAGCAAAGACAAGGAAAGGAAAAGGAGTTAGCTTTATGGAAAATCAAGCTGGATGGCATGGAAAAGCTCCCAACCAAGAACAATATGAACAAGCAATAGCGGAATTAAAAGGGGATTAGAAGGGCGTTCCTTAAAATCCCTCTTTGAAAATATAATAAAAACAAGACAGGGATTTTAAGGAACGTCCCTCTAATCCCTGTTTGAAGAAAGGAGAATGAGAATGAATGATAAGAAAATTGCGACACGTCAAAGCTATGGAGAAACATTGGTAAAATTGGGAAAAGAGAATAAAGATATTGTGGTATTAGATGCTGATTTAGCTAGTGCTACTAAGACGGATTTGTTTGCGAAAGAATATCCTGATAGATTTTTAGATATGGGAATTGCAGAAGCTAATATGTTAGGAACAGCAGCTGGTTTAGCAACTTGTGGGAAAATTCCATATGCTAGTACTTTTGCCGTGTTTGCGGCAGGAAGAGGTTATGACCAAATTAGAAATAGTATTTGTTATCCTAATTTAAATGTAAAAATTTGTGCCACTCATGCAGGAATTACAGTAGGAGAAGATGGAGCTACCCATCAAATGTTAGAAGATATTTCATTAATGAGAGGATTACCTAATATGACGGTAATTTCACCATCAGATGACATACAAACAAAATGGGTGATTGAAGAAATTAGTAAAGTAAAGGGACCAGTTTATGTAAGGTTAGCCAGATTAGCTACGCCTGTGTTATATGAAGAAAATCAAAAATTTGAGATAGGAAAAGCAATTCAAATAGGAGAGGGAACAGAAGGGACTGTATTTGCAACAGGTGTAATGGTAGCAGAAGCAATTCAAGCGAAAGAAGAATTAGAAAAACAGGGAGTCCATATTCGAGTAGTAGATATGCATACCATAAAACCAATCGATAAAGAGACAATTGTGAAATGTGCACAAGAAACAAAAAAATTAGTATCCATTGAGGACCATAGTGTAATCGGTGGTTTAGGTTCTGCTATTAGTGAAGTGTTGACAGAAGAATATCCAACGAAATTAGAAAGAATAGGGATACAAGACACTTTTGGAAAATCAGGAAAAGCAGAAGAATTAATGAAATATTTTGGATTAACTGCTAAAACGATAATCCAAAAATTTTCAGAAAGACCAAATTAGAATTGTGAAATTTGTGTGAATTTTTCAAAAAAGAGAAAAAGAAAGAGAAATGATAGAAAATGTAAAAAAACCAACATTTTCTATCATTTTTTTGGTAGAAAAGTATTGCAAAAAAAATACTTTATTGATATGATTAAAAAGAATAGTATAGAAAGGGCAAAATGCCTAGAAACAGAAACAAGGAGAATCAAAATGATAGAATTTAGAAATGTAACAAAAACATATGACACAGGAACAAAAGCTGTCAAAAATGCTAATTTTGTTATCGATAAAGGAGAATTTGCCTTTTTAGTAGGGTCATCAGGAAGTGGAAAATCAACATTAATCAAATTAATCTTAAAAGAAGAAGAACCAACCTCAGGAAACATTATTATAAATGGAAAAGATACCACTTTCTTAAAACCAAGTAGAATTCCCTATTTAAGAAGAAGTATGGGAGTAGTATTTCAGGATTTTAGACTTTTGCCAGATAAAACCGTATATGATAATGTTGCTTATGCGATGTATATTGTAAGAGCAACACCAAGACACATAAGAAGACAAGTTCCAATGGTACTTTCTCTAGTTGGATTAAGCGGCAAAGCAAAAATGTATCCGAATGAATTATCAGGAGGAGAACAACAAAGAGTAGCTTTAGCAAGAGCTTTAGTTAACAATCCATCTATGTTAATCGCTGACGAACCAACAGGAAACTTAGACCCAGACACAGCTTGGGACATTATGAATTTATTAAACGATATTAACATGAGAGGAACGACAGTAGTTGTAGCAACACATGCAAAAGATATTGTAGATAAAATGAAAAAAAGAGTTATCCATGTACGCAAAGGCGAAATAGTAAGAGATGATAAAAAAGGTGGGTATGATTGTGAAATATAACAGATTTGGATATTTAATAGGAGAAGGATTTGGAAATGTATTCAAAAACAAGAAATCAACAGGTGCATCCCTTATGATTATGTGTGCCACGATGATTATTTTTGGAATCTTTCTAATCCTAACAGAAAACATAAACCATTTTGTGTCAGAAGTAGAATCTGCACAAGGAATACAAGTGTTTATCAACAATGATGCAACACAAGAAAAAATTGAAGAAATTGGTGAAAAAATAGGAGCATTAGAAGGTGTTAGTACAACGGTGTATGTATCAAAAGATGATGCATTAAACCAAATGAAAGAAAAATTTGGAGATAAAAAAGACTTGTTAGATGGATACGAAGAAAATAATATATTTCCAGCTTCTTATGTTGTAACACTAACGGACTTAAGCCGAAGCAAAGAAGTACAAAATCAAATCTTAACATTTGATAGTATCAAGAAGATAACAAGCAAAGATGAAACAGTAACAACATTAATCAATTTAGCAAATGGAATCAAAATAGTAACAGGAGTAATTTTAATTTTATTAGTTATTATCTCTGTTTTCATTATAGCAAATACCATAAAACTTACAGTCCATGCTAGAAGAAAAGAAATTTCAATCATGAAATACGTAGGAGCAACCAATGGATTCATTCGTTGGCCATTTATTGTAGAAGGTATGATAATTGGCGTTTTTGCAAGTGCAATATCCATTGCAATTGTGGGAGTAGCTTATAGCTTTATCGCAGAAAAAATGGTAAGCTCTCAATTTATGCAAGTAATCAATATGAGCTTAGTAACATTTGGCGACATGTTTAATTCAATTATATTTGTTTATATGCTACTGGGAATTGGCATAGGAGCTATCCGGAAGTGTAATTTCTATGAGAAAATATTTAAAAGTATAAAGGAGAGGACATGCGTAAAATTTTATGTAGTGTTTTAGTTTTCCTAATTTGTAGTTTTAGTATTATTTCTTATGTACAAGCAGAAGAAATGAAAGATTTACAAACACAGCAAGAAGAATTACGAAATCAAATTAATGAAGCAACAGGAGAATTAGAAGGTGTACAAGAAGACTTATCCGAAAATCTTAAGCAAGTACAAAAATTAGATGAAAGGATTGCTAATTCACAAAATGAATTAGATGAACTAAATACGAAAATTGCAAAGATACAAACTTCTATGGATGAAGTAGAAGAAAAGCTAAAAGTAGCAGAAGAAAGATATCAAAAACAAAAGGAAATATTGGAAGTACGATTGGTAACAATGTACGAAACAAGTGATACACAGTATCTAGATGTTATTTTAAGTTCTAGAAGTATTTCTGATTTCTTATCCAATTATTTCCTAATTACAGAATTAGCTAACTATGATACGGAATTATTAGAAGATATGAAAACACAAAAACAAGAAATCGAGTTAGATAAGAAAAAACTAGAAACAGCGAAAGAACAATATGCAACCATCAAACAAAATCAAACCAAAACAGCTAAAATATTAGAAAATACAAAAAGTGTTAGGGAAAATTATATTGCCAAATTATCAGACAAAGAAAAAGATATACAAGCCAAAATTGATGAGTATAATACACAATTTGAGGAAGTTAATAAAGAAATACTAGCACTTGCCTTAGAAGGAATTGACACACAATATATAGGAGGAGAATTGGCATGGCCAATTCCAGGATATACCAGAATTACTTCGAAATATGGAATGAGAACCCATCCGATTACAGGAGTATATAAACTACATACAGGAGTAGATGTAAGTGCACCAATGGGGGCCAACTTTGTAGCAGCGAATGATGGAATCGTTGTCAAAGCAGGATACAATGGAGCTTATGGTAATATGGTAATTATCGACCATGGTGGCGGAGTCTCAACACTATACGCACATGGCTCAGAAATTATGGTACAAGTAGGCGATACGGTAAAAAGGGGAGAAACAGTAGTTTTAAAAGTTGGTTCAACAGGATATTCAACAGGACCACATGCTCATTTTGAAGTTAGACTAAATGGAGTTGTAACAGACCCACTACCATATATCACAAACGGTATGGTGCCAACCACACAAAAACAAGAAACAACAGAAAATGAAACAACAGAAAATGAAACAACAGAAAATGAAACAACAGAAAATACAACAAATTAAAAAGAAAAGGAGAGAAACCTATGAAAAAAATAGGATTTAGAATAATAGGAATCGTAATCATTAGCATATTTTTATTACAAAGTAGTGTATTATTCGCAGCCAATGCAGCAGAGGACAAGTTAAAAAATGAGCAAAGTGAAATTAATCAAGATAAAAAAGAAGCAGAAAAAGACTTGAAAGAAGTACAAGCTAAAAAATCAGAAACAGTAAAACAAGTAGAAGAAATATCTACACAAATATCAGAATATCAATCTCAAATTGATGAGTTAGATGGAAAAATAGCAGAAATGAATGCAAAAATAGAAGAATCTGAAAAGAAGTTAAAAGAAGCAGAAGAAGATTATAGTAAACAAGAAGATTTATTAAATAAAAGATTAGTAGCAACCTATGAAGCAGGAGAAACTTCTTATTTAGATTTCTTATTATCTTCTGAGAGTATTACTGATTTAATTTCTAATTATTTCTTAGTAACAGAAGTAGCAACAAGTGATACAGAACTACTAGAAAAAATTCAAAAACAAAAAGAAGAAATAGAACAAGCAAAAACAACCTTAGAAAACAGTAAAAAAGAATTAGCAACATCAAAAGCTAGTAAACAAAGTGTATCAACACAATTACAAACAGCTAAAAAGGAAAAAAATCAACAAGTAGCTAAATTATCAGAAGATGAAAAACAAATTCAAGATCAAATCGATGAACTTCAGGCAGCAAGTGCTAAAATTGAAAAAGAAATCAAAGCAGCACAAGCAAGATATGCAGCACAAATAGCAGCTTTAAACAATAATAAAAACAATGGTAGCTCAAATTCTTCTAATAGCAATAATAATAGTGGAGGAAATTATAATGGAGGAGGAAAGGGAATCCTTCAAAGACCAGTAAGTTCAGGAAATATTACAACCTATATGCATTACTCAAATGGAAGTTATCATGGAGCTTTAGATTATGGAGTGCCATCTGGAACTCCAGTTTATGCAGCAGCAGATGGTGTAGTTATTACAACGGCTAACTTAACTTACAGTTATGGTACACATGTTGTTATTCAGCATGCAGGTGGTTTACAAACATGGTATGCACATGGCACGAGTGGTTCGATTTGTGTATCACCAGGACAAACTGTAGCAAGAGGACAATTAATTATGAAATCAGGAAATTCAGGAAAATCATTTGGTGCTCATTTACATTTTGAAGTAAGAGTAGCACCATATAATTATAATACATGTAGAGTAGACCCACGTAATTATTTTTAAATAAATTGCATACAATAAAAACATAGGGCTTGATTGAATGGGATTAAATAGAAGGGCGGAAATCTTCCGCCCATTAGGGTTTTTTAGGAAGGAATGAAAAAAACATGGAAGAAAAGAAAAGATTTAAAGTCTATAAGGTTATAATGCTAGTGGTATTAGTGGCATTTATTACATTTTTATGTACATCCATAGGAATGTACCAATATTTTATCAATGATAAAACTAGCAATTCTATATTTACTACCACTTCCTCTAATTCAGATATTGCAGCAACATTGAAAAAATATAAATCAATTATTGATAAATATTTTTTAGGAGAAATTGATGAAGAAAAGTTAAAAGAAGGAGCCATTAAAGGTTATATTGAAGGATTAGATGACCCATATACGGAATATATATCAAAAGAAGAAATGAAAGACTATCTAGAAGATACCATGGGAAATTTCGTTGGAATTGGTATTTACATGGTGAAAAATACAGAAAGTAATAAAGTGCAAGTATTAGCACCAATCAAAAACAGTCCAGCAGAGAAGGCTGGGATTTTACCAGGGGACTTTATTGTAGCAGTAGATGATGAACCATATTCAGGAGATGAAATGTCTACTGTTTCCACTAAAATAAAAGGAGAAGAAGGAACGACTGTAAAAGTCGAAATTTTAAGAGGAACCGAAACAAAGATATTTGAATTAAAAAGAGAGAATATAAAAGTAAATCCAGTAGAAGGAAAAATTTTAAATAATCAAATAGGCTATATTGAATTTTCATCTTTTGACGAAGGAACTGCCCAAGACTTTAAAGCAAAATACGAAGAATTACAAAAACAAGGAATTAAATCATTGATTATTGATTTAAGAAACAATGGTGGCGGAATTGTAGATGAAGCATTAGAAATAGCAGACTATATAGTCGAAAAAGATGCCGTTATGCTATATGAAGTAAATAAAAACAACAAAGAACAAACGAAAAAGGCGGAAAAAGATCCTATTATTAATATGCCAATAGTTGTGTTAACCAATGAAAATACAGCAAGTTCATCAGAAATATTAGCAGGAGCATTGAAAGACTTAGGAAAAGCAAAAATCTGTGGAACCAAGACCTATGGAAAAGGAGTCATTCAACAAGTTTTAACATTACCAGATGGAAGTGGATTAAAAATAACTACAGAAAGATACCTAACACCAAAAAAAATTGAAATTAACAAAGTCGGAATCGAACCAGATGAAAAAGTAGAATTACCAGAAAATCTAAGAAATGTGTTATCCATAGAAGAAAAAGATGACACACAATTGCAAAAAGCAATTGAATTACTAAAATAAAGGGGAAAGGATAAAAATAGAGATGAACTTACCAAACAAATTAACCATATTTAGAATTATATTAGTACCAATCATGGTAATTATCCCTTTCTTAGGGATTAAAGGAGAAATTTTAGGAATACCAACTATTTATTGGTTAATCAATTTTATTTTTATAGTAGCATCTATAACCGATAAATTAGATGGTTATCTAGCTAGAAAAAACAATCAAGTAACAACCTTTGGAAAATTCTTGGACCCATTAGCTGATAAAATTTTAGTATTAGCAGCCATGATTATGCTAGTAGAAATGGCAAAATTACCAGCCTGGATACCAATTATCGTATTAGCAAGAGAATTCCTAGTATCTGGTTATAGACTATTAGCCGTAGAAAAAGGTGGAAAAGTAATAGCAGCATCCAATTGGGGAAAACTAAAAACAGTAACACAAATGACAGCAATTATATTAGCATTTATAGACATACATAGCTTTGCAGAATGTTTTACAGGAAACTTACAAGGAGAAGCCTTTCTTCTAAACCTTGTAGTAACTATTATGATGATAATACAAACTATTGCTACAATTTTCTCAGGAGTAGATTATATGAAGAGTGCAAAAGATTTAATGTGAAATTGGGGACGTTTCCTTTTTCACATTTCAAAATAAGATGAAATTTGCTTGACAAATTTCATTTTTTGCCGTAAGATAGTAAAAGATTTTTTGAAAAAGTATATAAAAAGAATTAGAAAAAATAGATTTGAAAGGAGAATATACCATGGAGGAAAAAGAGGTAATATTAACACAAGAAGGATTTGATAATTTAGAGAAAGAATTAAATTATCTAAGAACCGAAAAAAGAGCTGAGATAGCTGATAGAATTAAAGTAGCACTAGGATTTGGAGACTTATCAGAAAACTCAGAATACGATGAAGCAAAAACAGCACAAGCTGAAAATGAAGTAAAAATAGCAGAATTAGAAAATAAAGTAAGACATGCTAAAATTATCGATGAAAAAGATATTGATACAGAAACAGTTCAAGTTGGTAACATTGTAAAAGTATTAGACATGGAATTTGATGAAAAAATCGAATACACAATAGTAGGGTCAACAGAGGTTAATTTGGCAGAAAACAAAATATCAAATGAATCACCATTAGGTGCAGCTTTGTTAGGGGCTAAGAAGAACCATGTAGTAGAAGTAAATGCACCAGCAGGTGTTATGAAATATAAGATTTTGTCAATAAAAAAATAAAGAAAAGCGGGATTCCTATAAATGAATCCCGTTTTTAGATTAGAAATGATAGAGGTTGTGGCTCTAGTGAGAAGCTCCTTTGCCAAGGTAGGCTGTTTTAAACTTCTCCATTTCCCGGCGGTCAGCTTCTGCTTTTTGCTTATATGCTTTTTCCAGGAACCTTGTCTGGTCGATTTCTGCACAATTGGTTACAAATGAAAATCCTTCCTCTGTTTCAATAATTGTCATAACTTTTGGTGCGTTCATTTCTGAATCTCCTTTCAAAGAAAATATTTATTTGTAAAACTAACTATATTATACCATATTAAGTAACATAATGTCAAAAAATAGTGTATGGTTTATATAACACAATATTTTTAAGGATTGCCTTACAAAAAAGAAAATCAGGATTCTTATAAATGAATCCTGATTTTAGAAGTTTAGAAATGACTATCGAGAATTAAACAAACTTAAAAGAATGAATCCTGTCCTTTGCTGAAATCGGAAGCCAGTTTTTGGGAATGTTCCTCCCGATTTTTGAGAACTTTCCGAAGAAATTCCACTTCATTTTCGCAAAAGGTAACGGAACCTCCAAGATTGTCTGATAGAATAGTAATATCATTTTCGTCCTCAGCGTTAACAAGAATTGTCATTGTCCGAACATTTTTCATTTCTATTCTCCTTTCTGTGCAAACATAAACATTATGTAACTAAAAACTAGTATAACATAAAATAAAAGAAAATGTCAAATATTTAAGGCAGAGTCTAAAGCTAATCGAATCATATCATTTAGCCCATTTTGTCTTTGTTCTGGAGTAGCAATATCTTTAATATATTTAGAATCCACAACACTCATTAAACAAGCAGCATTTTTGTGAAGCAATTTCGCCACATAGAATAAAGCAAAAGCCTCCATCTCAGCGCTAACAGGATTAAAATCTTGAGGAATTCTAGTTAAAAATTCATTCACATTTGTCATATAAACATCAAAACAATCAGTACAAACAGTATTTCCTTG
The DNA here is from genome assembly GCA_949077355.1 of uncultured Clostridia bacterium. GTDB lineage: Bacteria > Bacillota > Clostridia > TANB77 > CAG-508 > CAG-269. Next base: position 19,039 of record CARUQW010000008.1, read on the forward strand.
AATAAGGGAAATTTCAGATTTTTTTGCTGTATCAGAAATTTTAGAATTTAAGTTCCTGCTTGCTTCTACAATATGACAAGGGTCATTATTTAAAGTAAGAGCGAAATTTCCTTCACTAAAAACTTTTTCGGATAAAATAATATCAAATAATTTTAGGTCTGGTTGATAACCTCCACAAGAACCAATGCGAATAATATTTTCAACTCCATAAAAATGATATAGTTCATAGCTATAAATTCCCATACTTGGCATTCCCATTCCAGAAGCCATAATGGTTAAACTTTTTCCTTGATAAGTTCCTGTATAAGCATACATACCTCTAACTTGATTGACTAACTTAACATTTTCCAAAAAATTTTCAGCAATATATTGAGCTCGCAAAGGATCTCCTGGCATAATGACAGTTTTTGCGATATCTCCTAAATTTGCCTCATTATGTGGTGTTGACATATAAAATTTCCTCCTTTTTATTATTTGTACAGATTATAACAATAAAATAAGAAAAAAGCAAAAAAATAAGCGATTGCCATACAAAAAATTGAACTTAAAAAAATAATAAAAAAATTTTCAAATTCTACAAATTTAGCAAAAAAATAGTGTATAATAGAAAGGAAGAAAAAGGAGTAAAAAGATATGGAAAAAGGAAAAATAGAATTCAAATCTGGATTTGTAACATTAATTGGAAGAACAAATGTGGGAAAATCAACATTGTTAAATCTATTAGTAGGAGAAAAAGTAGCAGCCATTGCAAATAAAGTACAAACAACAAGGACAGCCATTAAAGGGATTGTAAATCGCAAAAATAGTCAAATTATTTTTACAGATACACCTGGTATTCATAAGCCAAAGACAAAATTAAACGAAACAATGGTAGAAACCTCTTTTTCAAGTATACCAGATAGTGATGTGGTGTTGTTTTTAATTGAAGCAACTAGCACAGACATAGGTAGAGGAGACCACATTATATTAGAAAAAATAAAAGAAACGAAAAGAAAGACCATACTAATTATTAATAAAATTGATTTGGTAAAAAGAGAAACACTTTTAAAATTAATTGAAATATATAGAAAAGAATATGAATTTGAAGCAGTCATTCCAATTTCAGCAACCAATGAAAAATATAAAGAAGTAATTTTAGAAGAAATTATGATATAGAAGAATATACAGACCAAACTTTAAGACAATTAGCAGAAGAAACAATTCGTGAAAAAGCCCTGAAATTATTGCAAGATGAAGTACCGCATGGTATTTATATTGAAGTAGAAAAAATGAAACAAAGAAAAAATAAGCAAGGAGAAGAAATTTACGACATAGAAGCCACTATTTATTGCTTAAGAGAATCTCATAAAGGGATTATTATAGGAAAAAACGGGGAAATGTTAAAACGAATTGGGAGAGCTGCTAGAATTGACATGGAAGAAAATTTCGGGATAAAAATCAATTTAAAAACATGGGTAAAAGTAAAGGAAGATTGGCAATCAAATGATTCCATTGTAAACAAATTTAAATTAAAGTAATTTTATAGTAAGGTGTATAAAAAAGAAGAAAAAAGCAAAAGATAAAATTAAAGGTAAAACTTTAAAAAAGAGGAAGTGAAGCTTATGATTAAGAAGATTGCATGGGAAACCTTTAAAAATACAGGAGATATCAATGCATTTATGGAATTAAAACAAATTGAAAATATAGAAAAAGGGATTGAGGGACATTCCTCAAAATCCATAAAAGAGGGAGTAGAAGATACTGCTTTTCAAGAAGAAAAATGGAAATGATGTAAAAGGAATAGCAAATAAATGGCAAACGTAAAAATAAATGGAATTGTATTAGCAGAAAGTAATATGGGAGATTTTGATAAAATGCTAACGGTGTTAACACCAAATGTGCGGAAAAATATCATGTGTAGCCAAAGGAGCAAGAAGACCCAAAAGTGCTCTTTTGGCTGGTACACAAATGTTTTGCTTTGGAGAATATTTGATGTTCAAAGGAGCACAAACTTACCATATTAATTCAGTAGAACCAATAGAAGTATTTTATAATCTTAGAATCGATTTAGATAAATTAAAATATGCTGTACATATCAATAAAATTGTGCAAGATGTAACACATGAAAATCAAAATTGTTATAGAATTTTACAATTATTATTAAATACACTATATACGATATCAGAAACAGATAAAAATTTGGATATGGTATTAGGCGTGTTTAAATTGCGTTTATTATGTATCTTAGGATTCACGCCACAAGTGATGGAATGCACGAATTGCAAAGAAAAAGAGAACATAACTTACTTTAGTATAAAAGATAATGGTTTAAAATGTGAAATGTGTGGAAAGCAAGATACTAGCACGATTCAAATTGGTGAAAGCACAGTAAATGCTATAAAATATACAGTAACAGCACCTCCTAAAAAATTGTATTCATTTAATTTAAAAGATGACGCATTGGAGGAATTTAAATTAGTAACTAAATTGTATTTTAATGAAAAACTAGAAAAAGAATATAAAGTGGAAGAATTATTTTAAAATATCGATTATTTTCTATGATAAAAGAGCGCCAGAAGTATAAAAACTTTTGACACTCTTTTACTGTTTGTAATCTTCTGGCTAAGCCAGGGGATAATTACTAGTTATCCAAGAAAGCTGTTAATTCTGCAATCAACATAGTTACTAAAAATCCTTCGGTTTTGTCAAGTGAAATAAAATTAGAAGGAATGATAGATTTAGATACCTCATCAATTCTATTGACCAAACAAGATGAAGGCAAACAATCATAAGTCAACAAAAGATTTTGTATTGCAGTGAGGAGTTTTAATACGGAATTAGAAGACATTTCTCTGTCTTTTAATCCTTCAATTGCCACCCGTAAACCTTCTTTTTGCATTTTACAGCAAAGTTCTTTTTGATTACATTTACACAAAACAACAAAAATGTAGAAAGTTAGGGAGTTGACAAGCAAGAAATTAATGTATATAATAAAAACATAAAGGAAGAAAGGAGCGATTTTTATGAAAATAAAAATAACAGGAAAAGAACTAAAGATAACAGAAGCCATCAATGATTATGTAGAAAGAAAAATGGAAAGAATTGATAAATATTTTGAAGAAGCTGAAGCTGAAGTTACTTTAAAAACAGAAAAAAATGAACAAATTGCAGAAATTTACGTTACAGCAAATGGAGAAAAATATAGAGCTGTGACAGAGGACAAAGATATGTATGCATCCATCGATAAGGATATTGATATCTTAGAAGGTCAAATCAGAAAAGCAAAAACCAAAAAAGAAAAAATGATGAAAGAAGCATCTCTTAAAACAATGGAAACAGTAGCTGACCCAGTTGCCGAAATTGCAGATGAAATTGTAAAAACATCATATTATGAAATTAAACCAATGTTGCCAGAAGATGCTGTTTTAAAATTAAAAGAAAAACCAAGTCATAACTTCTTAGTATTTATTAATGTAGAAACAGGAAAAGTAAATGCAATCCATAAATTAAAAGATGGAAAAAATTATGGTTTGGTAGAACCAGAAGCATAAATGAATAAAAAAGGCAGGAAATCAAATCCTGCCTTTATGTATTTTAAAAATAAAATAGATAAAAACAAAATTTAACTTCCTACCAATGACTATTTGAAATAAAACTATTTCATTTGTTGTTCAGCTTGTTGGATCATTTTTCTAACCATGTTACCACCGATTCTACCAGCATCTTTAGCTGAGATATCTCCGTTATATCCGTCTTTTAAATTAACACCAACTTCACTAGCTACTTCATATTTGAATTTGTCTAAAGCTGACATAGCTTCTGGAACTAATTTTTTGTTTGAATTTGTTGCCATTGTTTTTTCACCTCCTGTAATATTACATATAGAAAAAACCTTTGCTTTTTCTAATACTAGAATGTGCAGAAAAAGAGAAAAATACACAAGTAATTTTTTCCAGAAATAAAATTTTTAAGGTTGCCAATGGTTCCGGGTTTAAATGGCAACTTTTTAACAATATATTAAAATTAGATAGTTTTTTTGGAAGTTGCCATTTAAACCCGGAACCATTGGCAACGTCCCTTCAGTCCCTCTTGAAAAATAAAATTTTTAAAGTTATAATAAAAAAGTAAAAATAACAAGGAGTGAAAAAATATGTATAAATTAGTAGCAATCGATTTAGATGGGACGATGCTAAATCAGTATGGAATCGTAACAGAAAAGACCAAAAAAGCAATTCAAAATGTAATACAAAAAGGAACAGAGATTGTAATTGCTTCAGGAAGACCAATTGATTCCATAAAAACAATAGCAAAAGAGATTGGGAGTGAAAAATATTTTATAGCAGGAAATGGTGCTCTTATTTATGATATTCAAAAAGATGAGATTATATATGATAAGTTTTTATCCAAACAAAAAGTGTTAGAAATCATAAAGATATGTGAAGAAAACAGTATTTCTTATAATGTATATACAGACCAGACCATACTTGCAACAGCATTAAAATACAATGTCTTATATTATCAAAAAGAAAACTTAAAAAAAGAAGAAAGCAAGCAAACTAAAATTAGTATTATCGAAAATATGTATGAATATGTAAAAGAAAGAAAAGAAGAAAAATTTTTAAAAATAACAATTTGTGATGAAAGTCAAGCGGTATTTCAATCTATTATAAGAAAATTAAGAAAAATAGAAGGAATTGAAGTGCTAGATGTTTCACATATGTCTAGAAAAACCATAAAACAAGGAACAGAAGAGATAATGGTTGAATATTATTATACAGAAATAACAATGAAAAATGTAGATAAATGGGAAGCTTTAAAACATTTGATAGAAAAATTAGGAATTAGCAAAGAAGAAGTAATGGCAATAGGTGACAATGTAAATGATAAGAAAATGATACAAGAAGCAGGTTTGGGTGTTATTATGGAAGGAAGTACGCCAGAAGTAACAAAAATTGCTGACTATATTACTCTTTCAAATAAAGAAGATGGTGTGGCAAATGTATTAGAAAAATTCTGCTAAAATAGTCTTTACAAAAGTAGTAAAAAAGCAATATTACAATAATATTACAATAATATTAACTTTTAATAACAATAATTAAATTCATTGATTTTGATATGTATTTGCGTTAAAATAAAAGAGATGGATATTTTGTAAAAAAATATAGAAAAAATAAATTAAAGGGAGGAATTTGTCATGGCAACAAATCCAATGCAAAGAAAAGCAAGAAACTCATTTTTATTAGGTATGTTAGTAATGTTATTAATATCTGGAATCATCATAGCGTTATTATTCATGCAACTAATGAACAAAACAAAAAAGGAACAAGAAGAACTGAAAGCAAGTGTAAATGCGTATGTATTAAGTGAAGATGTTAGTTCAGGACAAGTTATCACAACAGATATGTTGAAAAAGCAAACAGTAAATAAAACTTTAGTGCCAAGCAATGCGACAAGTGATATCACTTTGATTGAAAATTATGCATTACAAGACAAAGAAGGAAATGATATTTATACCAAATATGATAATAATACACCAAAATTGTATATCAGAAAAGATAGAGAATATGAAGTGAAAAAAGAAGATGAAACAGACAATTATTATATAACTAAAAATAACGAAAAAGAATATCTTGAATTAAATAGTGTACCATTAGTAGCAAAAGTAAACATGAAAGCTAACACACTAATCACAACGGAATTATTGAGCAAAAGTGATAATGTGGTACGAGATGATGTAAGAAAACAAGAATACAATATGTTAGTATTACCAATGGATTTGATAACAGGAGACTATATTGATGTCAGAATCATGCTACCATCTGGACAAGACTATATTGTAGTTAGCAAAAAAGAAGTATCTATACCAAATATTGGTGGAGTAGACTCACAAGATACTGTGTGGATGAATTTGACAGAAGATGAAATCTTACATATGAGTTGTGCTATCATTGATGCATATCAAGTAAAAGGTTCAAAAATATATGCAACAAAATATACAGAAGCAGGAATGCAAAATGCAGCAACACCAACTTATCCAGTAAATGAAAGCACATCAAAATTACTACAAAGTGATCCTAACATATTAGAAAGAGCGATGAATGAAATTGCTAATCGATACAATAATACAAATGCTTCTGAATTAAGAAACAATTATATTAATAGTGCTATTAGTAATCAAGGAGAACAAGCAAAAACAAACTTAGAAACCAACATGCAAGAAAGTACTACAAATTCTAAAAATGCAAGAAAAGAATATCTAGATTCTTTAGCAGGAGCAATTCAATAAAAAAGGAGAGAACAATAGATGAAGAAAATAGGGTTTATAGGAGCTTATGATAAAATAGATTTAATGATGTATGTAGCAAAAATCATAACAACATTAAACAAAAAAGTATTAATTATTGATACAACAGTAACACAAAAAGCTAGATATGTTGTGCCAGCAATAAACCCTGCAACTGCTTATATTACTGATTTTGAAGATATTGATATAGCAGTAGGGTTCCCGAATATGGAAGGAATAAGAAGATACCTAGGATTAGCAGAAGGACAAGAATTAGAATATGATATGGTATTTATTGATACCGATAACATAGCGGGATTTAGAAATTTTGAATTGGAAACAGCAGATAAGAATTACTTTGTAACATCTTTTGACAATTACTCACTAAAAAAAGGATTAGAAGTTCTATTTGGAGCACAAAATGCACTAAGTTTAACCAAAGTGTTATTTTCCAAAGAAATGTTAAAAGAAGAAGATGACTATTTGAATTTTCTTTCCTTAGGAAGTAGAGCCATATGGAATGAATATAGAATTTATTTCCCGATTGAAAATGGAGACTTAAGTGTTATTTATGAAAATCAAAGAGTAGCTAAAATAAGATTTAGAAAATTAAGTGTTCAGTACAAAGATGGATTAGCCTACTTAGCAGAGGAAATATTAGGAGATATGAGTGAATCAAACATAAGAAAAGCTATTAAATTAATCGAAAAAGGAGCGTAAAAATGTCAATTGTAACTTTTTGGAATAACGGAAAAGAACAAACCGGAAAAACTTTATCGATAGCAGCAATTTGCACCTATTTAGCAGTTGAACATAACTATAAAATATTAGTGGTTTCAACTAGTTATGAAGATGAAAATTTAGATAATTGTTTTTTGGAAAAAACAAAAGCACAAAAAAATCGAGGTTTATTTGGCCCAAATACCAATATGGCAATGCAGGAAGGTGTTTCAGGCTTAACAAGAATCATGAAAAGTAACAAATTATCACCTGACCACATTACCAATTATACAAAAATTATATTCAAAGAAAGATTAGAAATATTACCAGCTTTTAGAGGAGAAAAAGAAGAATATAATGATATTCGAAGATATTACCCAGACATTATTAATTTAGCCAATAATTATTATGATTTAGTATTGGTAGATTTAGATAAAGAAGTACAAGATGATGTGGCTGAAACGATTTTGGAAAATTCTAATCTAATTGTAGCAAATTTAAGCCAAAGATTAACAAGTATTAATACTTTTATGGAATTACGAGAAGAAAAACCAATTTTAAAATCAAAAAAGACATTATTATTAATAGGAAGATATGACAAATTTTCAAAATATAACATAAAAAATATTTCAAGATATTTAGGAGAAAAGAATAAAGTATCTACCATTCCATACAATACACTGTTTTTTGAAGCTTGTGAGGAAGCTAAAGTGCCAGACTTATTTTTAAGTCTTAGAAAAACAGAAGAAGATGATAGAAATGGATTCTTTTTAGCAGAAATAAAAAGAACAGTAGATAATATTATATACCGATTAGAAAGCTTACGATAAGGAGCGAAGGAGGGAACCTCAAATGACAATAACGAACATCGTATTAATACTAGTAGTATTAGGAATTGCAGGTTATGTAGTTTACTATAGTATTAAGAAAAAGAAAGAAGCAGAAGTTGAAGTCGAAGTTGATGTGGATGATAAAACATATACCATTGAAAAAATGATGGAATTTGTAAAAAGAAGACTAGATGAAATCACAAAAATCAACTTATATGATATAGGACTTTCAGAAGAAGAATTAAAAAGAAGAAAAAACAAAAAGTATGAATTAAAAAAGGCATTAAAAGGTTGTACTTATGGAGATGTCAACGACAAAAAATATGTCAAAGAATTAATTTTTGATTTATTAGAAAAAGAATATGGCGTAACAGAAAGTAATATATCAAAGTCAATCCCATTTGATATTCCTTCTCTTTTAACAGCACAAGACAAATTTGATATAATTATACATGAATACCAAAAAGAATTTGGATATGAAGCTTTAGGTGAAATGATAAAAAAATATAAACTAGATGAATTAAAATATGTACAAGGTGAATCAAAACCATGTTATGTTATAACAGATGATGAAATTGGACAGGTATTTGAACAAGAAAATTTTCAATTATCATTCACAGATAAACTAGAAATAGTAGTTCAAAGAATTTATCAAAAATATAAAGGATATAGCAGTATAGATGAAGTAAGAGATATGAACGTAGACGGTGTATCTGGTGGTGTATCTGGTCTTCCAGAAAGTTTCTTAAGTCAGGTAGCACAATCAGATGGAGATTATTTAGAACAAGTATCAGAACATAAAGTGCCAAGAGCATGTGATAGTATTTGGATATTTTTCCAAGGTAAATCAATTCGTTTAGCATTTTTATCTTTCGGAACAGAAGCAGAATTGAAAAGAGTATGTCAAAATATCTACAAATACAACAATCCAGGACAATTATCAGACACAAATGGATATAAAATTAACGAAATGAAAGATGGTTCTCGTGTCGTTGTTGTAAGACCAAGTTTCTCTGAAACATGGGCCTTCTTTGTAAGAAAGTTTGACGTAAAACGTGCAACACTAGAACAAATTGTACGTTTCCCAGGAAAAGAAGAAACCATTGAATTATTAAAATATTTAGTAAAAGGAGCCAGAATCATATCAATCACAGGTGAGCAAGGTTGTGGTAAAACAACAATGCTAATGGGAATGATAGAAAATATATACGAAACCATGAACATCCGTGTTCAGGAAACAGCATTCGAGCTTCACTTAAGAAAAATTTATCCAACCAGAAACATATTAACCTTTAGAGAAACAGAAACCATATCAGGACAAGAAGGTTTGGACGTTCAAAAGAAAACTGACGGTTCTGTTAATATAATCCGGAGAGGTTGCAACAGACCCCGTAGCATCTTGGATGATACAAGCAGCCCAAGTTGCATCTAAGTTTACCTTATTTACACACCACGCAAAAACATTTCCAAACTTAGTAACAGCACTTCGTAA
>CARUQW010000008.1:28368-37577 GCA_949077355.1 uncultured Clostridia bacterium
TGCTTAGAGCTGGTGTTTTCAAAAATGAAAAAACAGCAGAAGAACAAGTTGTACAAGTATTAAACTTTGACATTCACTTAACCAAAGACTTTAAAGGAAAGAGATATGTAGAAAGAATTACAGAATGTATACCAATTGAAGAAAAAAATGAATATACATTTGACCACAGAAATGAAAAAACATTGGAAGGAAAATTTGATAAATTTTTCGACAATGCCACACGTTATTTTGAAAAAATAACAGATAGACAATTATATGTTTATAGAAATATATTAGAATATGTAGATGGAGAATATGTAATTACAAACCCAATATCAGAAGAGAATTTAAAAGAAATGCGAATTAACATGGATGAATATGATTTAGAAAAATTTGATAAATTCGTAGAAAAACATTGGGGAAATAGAGGAAAACAAGCGGTTTCTGTTAGTAGTGAGCCAGTAGAAGATAAACCAAAAAGACGTGGAAGAAAACCAAAAACAGCAACCGAAGTATAATAAAATGCAAAACAGTAGAAAAAGAGGTGAATAACAAGTGAGCAACAATATAATATTTTTTCTTATGGGTGGTTCAGCAGCATTGTTTGTAGTCATAATATTAATTTATGTAATACTATCAAAAAAAATGCAGAAGTCAGAATATAGAAAAATACAACAATTACAACAAGGAACCAAGGGCAGCAATTTTTCAACCGAAGTATTATTCCAAAAATTATATTTGAGCTATATTAAGATACCATTTATAAGAAGATATGCCTTAAAAATAAGAAGAAGATTAGAAATTATCAATATTGATGATGAATACAATACCAGAAAAGGAACGGCAAAAATACTAACCAAAGCACTTGTTATTATCATTCCTGTTATCATTTTTACCATCATGTTAACTTCTTCCAACTATCTTTTAATGTGTATATTATTGATATTTGAAGTTTTCATGGTAGACACTTTAATTGATGGGTCTGTGGATAAGATGGATAATAAAATTCTAAAAGAACAAATTGATTTTTTCTCTGAAATTAGACATGCTTATCATGAATTTAATATGGTAGAAGAAGCAATTTATCAAGTATCACAAGATGATGAAATGAGTGTATCAAGACAAGGGGAAAAAATATATGAAATATTAATTTCCAATGACCCAGAAACAGAGTTAGAAAAGTATTATGATATTGCACCAAATAGTTTCTTAAAAGAATTTGCAGGAGTATCCTATTTAACCAAAGAATTTGGTGACCGAAAAGTAGATGGCGCTTCTTTATATTTAAAAAATGTAAATAATATTACGCAAGAAATGCAATTAGAAATTTTAAAAAGAGATAAATTAAATTATGTATTTCAAAGTTTATCTGTGATTTCCATTGCACCAGTTCTATTACTAGAACCATTAAAAAATTGGGCAGTTAGTAACTTTACTTTTACTGCCAGCTGGTATCAGGGAAAACCAGGAATGATTGTACAAATTTTAATTTTAATATTGACTTTTGCTTCTTATGTATTAGTTAGAAAATTAAAAGACAATGGTTCAACAGGAGTAAATGTAAAAAATACAGAAAATCCATGGCAAGCTAAATTGTATAAAAAGCCACCAATTAAAAAAGTAGTGGATTTATTCATACCAAAAAAGGGAACGAAAGAATATAGAAAAGTACAACAATATTTAAAAGATGCTGCTTCTCATTTGAAAATGGAATGGCTGTATATGAATCGAATTACAATGGCGATTGTAACCTGTATTGTATCCATTATTCTATTTTCTCAAATGCATGCACTGGCAATTGACTATATTTATACAGAGCCAACAACAGACTATGACATTATGGGAGAATTGTCAGAAAAAGATGCGAAAAAGGCAATGGAATTGACAGAACAAGATAATAAAATTTTGGATCAATTCAAAGGAAAAACCAAAACAACCAGTGCTGAAATAGAACGAGCAGTAAGAAGGCTAAAATACTACCAAGAAGCTGATGATGCTGATATCAAGAAAGCAGTAGAAAGAATAGAAGGAAAATTAGAAATTATAAATAGTGAATATATGCAATGGTTTGAATTATTACTAGCACTGGTATTTGCAGTTGTTGCTTATATGGCACCAATCTGGTTATTAATTTTCCAAGTCAAAATGCGACAACTAGAAATGGAAGATGAAGTAATGCAATTCCAGACAATTATATTAATGCTTATGAGAATTGAAAGGGTAAATGTTGAAATTATTTTAGAGTGGTTAGAAAGATATTCTAATATCTTCAAAGCACCAATTACAAAGTGTGTGAACAACTATGAAGCAGGAGCATGGGAAGCTCTAGAGGCTATGAAAGAAGAAGTTAGTTATGTACAATTAATTAGAATTATTGAAAGCTTACAGGCAGCTGTAGAAAAAATACCAATTACAGATGCTTTTGATGAACTAGATTCAGAAAGAGATTATTACCAAGAAAAGAGAAAAGAATCCAATGAAAGACTAATTAAAAGAAAAGGAATGATAGGAAAAGCAATCGGTTTTGCACCAATGGTATGTATGTTTGTTGGTTATCTAATTGTTCCATTGGTATTTATCGGATTAACAAGTATGTCAACATCTTTCACCAATATGACCGCACAATAAATAAGGAGGAATTGTTAAATGGAAAATGCATCAAAAGCCTTAATTATGGCAGGAAGTGTTTTAATTGCATTATTGATTATTGGAGCATTAATTTTAATGTTTAACAATTTATCCAACTATCAAAATGTAGGAGACGAAGGAACCAAAGAAGCACAAATTATAGAATTTAATAATCAATATGAAACACATAACAGAAAAAATGTTAGAGGAAGTGACATATATTCTTTGTTGAATCGAGTTGTTGATTACAACAGAAGAAAATCAACAGAAGCAACAGGAACAGATGAGGGGCAATATTTAGCCTATGAACCAATGACAATAAAGTTTTCTTTTGTATCACCAAAAGGTGGGAGAGAATTATTTTCAGCAGACGGAACTAACAAACGTCTATTAAAGAAAGATACGTATGAACAAAGTAGTACCAAAAATGATTTTGAAAATGATATTGCAACAAAGGTAAAAAAATTGGAAAATACGTATACAAAAGAATCTTTAACCAATTTATCAACAGGGTTAACAAAAATTTTTATTACGAATAGTAGTACAGATGCACAAAAAAGTGCTGCTGTAGAAGGATTTAATGAAGCTTCTTCCAAAGTAACGATAACAAGTTGGGATCAAATCAAAGAAGGTAGTCAAATTAGAAATGATGTCTATACTTATTACGAATATGTGCAATTCAAAAGAGCTAGATTTGATTGCGAAAAAGTAGAATACAGTCAAAAGACAGGAAGAATCATAAGAATGGAATTTAAATTTACAGGAAAATTTGAATAAGGTGATAGGAGAAAAAGAATTATGGAGAATGCATCCAAAGCGTTACTGATGGCAGCAGGTGTATTAATTGGATTATTAGTAATCTCTTTAGCAGTATACTTGTTTGTGTCATTTGGTATGACTTCAGCAGAAATTCATAAAGAACAACAAGAGCAACAATTAGAACAATTTAATGTGCAATTTACTTCTTATGTAGGAAAAGAAGGACTTACCATTTATGATGTAGTAACAGTAGCTAATTTAGCAACAGAAAATAATAAAAATTACGAGTTAACCAAAAAAGTGGCAGATGGAACAGATTATTATATCTCGGTTCAAGTAGCGAACCAAGGCTTTATTGAAAAAGGATATAATGAAACAGGAGGAATCGATTACGACCAATTAATTAAAAACGATATTGCCACTATGCCAGGTAATGCTTTAAGACAATATACTTGTAGTGTGGATATTAGTCCAACAACACAAAGAGTTTATCGTGTAATTTTTAAAATAAAAACTTAAAATAAAAGGATAGAAAGATGAAAAAGTTAGCAATATTTTTCTTAATTGTAGTTATCATCATTGTAGGAATTTCTTATATGTACTTAAATTATAAAGCCAATTATTATGAAGCAAAAAAAGAAAATAAACAATTTGAAAGTTATGATGGACAAGAAATTTATGGAGCAGAATTAGCAACCATTATTAATAAAGCTGTCAATAACAATGAATTGAACGAAGTACCAAAAGATACAAAAGGAAAATATAAGAATAATGACAAGAATTCAATAGAAATACAAATACAAATTATCGATAATAAAAAGACTTATGAAATGGAAACTTTATATCGTGGTGGAATGGAAAAGTTTGTAGAATTTTATAATCAAATCAAATTTAAATGCAATAAAATAGAATACCATGAAAGCACGAATAAAGTAAAATATATGTTATTTGAACAAATAACAGAGTAAAATACGTTATTAAAGTTTTTTAAATATAAAAATATTCAAAGGAGGAAATAATTATGGAGAACGCATCAAAAGCGCTAATTATAGCAGGAGCTATATTATTATCAATTTTAATTATATCATTAGGAATTTTCATTTTTAACCAAGCATCAGAGGTTACTAAAAGTAGCAATTTATCAGAGGTAGAAATATTAAACTTCAATGAAAAATTTACTAGTTTTGAAGGAACCAATAAAAAGGGAAGTGAAGTTAATTCACTATTAACAAGAATTGTTCAAAACAATGTTGCCAATCAAGAAGATTCAAGTAAACAAGTAGAAGTAGCTGTAACATCAAGTAACTGGCAAGGTACAGCGCCAAGTGGTAAACCTGTCAATTCTACTACAAAAGCACAAACAGGAAAAACTTATAATGTTACATGTACATTAGATGATAAATCAGGATTAGTTACTAAAGTAACAATAGCAGACCCAACAACAAAATAAAAAATAAAAAGGAGGTGATACTATGGAAAATGCAACAGAAGCTTTGAAAATGGCAGCAGCCGTATTAGTATTTGTTTTAGCAATGGCCATCAGTATCACTGCCTTTGGGGAAGCAAGGCAAACAACACAAACCATATTAAACTATCGTGATAGAGAATATGATTATAGTTATGTAGAAAACAATGGTCAAACACAAAGAATTGTTAGTGCTGAAACCATTGTTCCCTCTATTTATAAAGCATATAAAGAAAACTACAAGATTGTATTTCGAGGGTTACCACAACTATATGAAAAAGCAGGAATGGACAATAGTTTAATGGAAAAAAGGACAAAAGTCTATTCCATTGACCTAGAAAAAGAAGTATTAGGAAGCGATGAAGAAAAAGAAAGATTTATTCGATGCTTATTATATGGAGAAAAATATCAAGCAGAAATAGACAAATTTAAAGATTCCGGGATAATATTGAAAAAAGAAAATTTTTATGATACAATAAAAGGGAAGAAGTTTATAGAAACATTAGGTGTATATTACCAAGAAGAAATTCAAGGCGGTGAAGCCAATGCACCAGATGCTAATAAAACGAAAAAAAGAGTAGTAACTTACACAGTAGTAAATTAAAGAACGCAAACAAAGCGTGATAAGGAGGAAAAAAATGGGTGATACTTTAATGACAGTAGTCGCAATTGCATTAGCAGCAGTTTTAATGTTTGTATTTCCACTAATGACAATGTCAGACAGAACAGATGATGTTTCTCAGTTAACCGTAAAAACAGCAACAACTGAATTTGTAGATGATGTTAGAACAACAGGAAAATTAACGATGGATAAATATAGTAAATTCATAGAAAGTATTTCAGCAACAGGAAATAGTTATGATGTTGAAATGGAACTAAAAGTCTTAGATGAAAATCCAGGAAAGAAAACAACACAAGCAGAACCAAACAAAATCGGAGAAAACGTATATTATTCTATGTACACATCACAAATTTTAGATGAATTACAAAACAAAAAAACGAGAAGTTTAAAAGAAGGAGATATCTTTTCAGCTAGTGTAAAAAATACAAATTCAACTTTATCCCAACAATTAAAAAATTTCTTTTATTCAGTAACTGGAAACGATACTTATACCATAGCAGCAGAACATGCAGGTATGGTTACAGCAAATGGAATTGGAAAATAAAAAATACAGCTTGTAATTTTCATTACAAGCTTATTATTTAATACAAAGGAAAGATGACCTATGAAAATACAAAATTTAGCAGTCTTATTTATCATTATTATATTACCGATATCAATGATTTTAACTTCCTACACACAAAATCAAGTAAAAACATTAGGAATACAAACATCTTATGATACGAAATTAAATAATGCTACCCATGACGCTTTAAAAGCTTTTCAATTAAATACAATGAATAGTGACACATCTGATTTATCAAACTCAAAGCTTCGTGATATTGAAGCTTCTGCCAATACTTTTTTTAACTCAGTTGCAAGCAATTTTAACATGGCAGGGTATAATCAAGATATTTTAGCAGAATATGTACCTGCACTTGTATATACAATGTATGATGGCTATTATATTTATTCAAAATATACCAATACTTTAGATAGTACCAATTCAAATGAAGTAATAGTCAATGAGATGACAGGAGAAACAGACGAACAAAGTGATGCCGAAATATTATCAAATGATAGAGAAGATGTAACCTATAAGCAAAATCAAAAATTAGCAGGATTAAAACCATATATCTATTATAGTTGTCGATATAAATATAATGGAAATGATTTCGTCATTACCTATTCATTGGATAATTACATTACCATACAAGGAATGATTAATGTAAATGGAGAGATGAAATGGGTATATGATGCAGGCTATTTGTTAGATAATGTAACTGGGGATATTACGAGCTCAGGAGATACTTATTATCGTGGTGTTAAAATAGATACAAGTGAAAGTTTAAAAGAATGTATTGATGAAACGAAAAAAGAATATACTTATATAAAAGTAAATGGTGTAAAGTATTATCAGAATGATGATGGTTCTTGGTTTTCTATTTTAAATGGAAGCAGATATCCACAGCAAAATTTTGTAACACAAACCAATGCAGGTATAAAATATTATAGAGAAGCAGAAGCTTTTAAACGTAGAATTACCAATGATTATAACTTGGGTGATTTGAATGCAAGCCATGCTGTTGATGAAACAGGAGCATCTTTGGTAGAATTGGATGCAAATGGAAATAGAACCAATATACCGAAACTTGGAAATTATAAAATATTTGATTTTGGTAACATGAATGGAACGAGTATAGAGGATCCGAATTCTAATTTCAATCAACAAAGATTAGCTGTTATCCGCTATTCTATTGAAAAAAATTTATCAATTGCAATTGCTAACTTCAATGATTATTCAGGTGTAACAGCCAATTTCCAAATGCCTAAATTACAAGAAGATGAATGGGATAAAATTGTTAACAATGTTTCCATTATAAGCTTTTTACAAGGTCTTAATATAGGTGGAAAAGTATACAATGGATATTCAATTATTACGAATAATAAAAATGAAGAAGTAGTAAGTGAAGATTCTATTTATATAATAAGCAAAAATGATAGCCAATATCATCGAGCAAATGACGTAGAATTAAAAGGAAAAAATAACTTGGAAGGTGTCTTTAATGTGGATTTAGAAATAAAATCGATTACAGATGCAAATGGAGTTGCTAAATACTTTATTCCAAAGCAATTAAATGGAAATTTAATTACAGGAAGTTATTCAAGTATTGTAAATCAGACAGGTGTAGAACAAACCGATAATCTTTATCAATATATGGCAAACTTGAATACGCAAAATCCAAGATTAGCACAAGTCTATTTTACAGCATTAGGAAGAGAACGTTATAGTTCTTATAAAACCTATAATGACCCAGAAAAAGAAAAAGAGAAATTTACTCCATAGATAGCCATAAAATTTTAAAATTGAATAAAAAAATAAAAAAAGCCAATACTAATAATAGTAAAAAATAAGGAGTCTGTATGAAAAAAACAATAACAAAACTATTATTAGTATTTTTTTTAATATTAATTTATGCCTATACCATAGCAATTGAAAACATTCCTAATAATTTAGTGATTTTTGAAGGAGAAAACATTGTGTTAAAAACCTTGTTTGGTATGCAAGTAAAGTTAAATGATGAAACAATGGAAACAGTAGCTAACTCAAACAATAATACGATTGCTCCCAAATCTGGAAAGGCAAAATTAGAGGTAAATCTATGGAATCATATTTCGTTAAAAGAGGTAGATGTTGATATTCTTCCTAAAAGTAAAGTAATTCCAGTAGGGAATATAGCTGGTGTTAAATTATATACAAGTGGAGTATTAGTAGTAGGAATGTCAGAAATAGAAGGTGTTGATAGCAAAAAATATAAACCTTACGAAAATAGTGGAATTAAAGAGGGAGATACCATTACACAAATTAATAATATACCAATAAACTCGACAGAAGATTTAATGGCACATGTCAATCAAGCAAAAGGAAAACCAGTTAAGATAGAATATATTCAAGAAGAGGAAACCAAAGAATGTAGCATGGAAGCCGTAAAAACAAGTAATGATGAATATAAGCTTGGGTTATGGGTAAGAGATAGTGCAGCAGGAGTAGGAACTGTAACTTTTTATGAACCATCAACCAAAACATTTGGAGCTTTAGGACATGGGATTACCGATATTGATACAGAAGAATTAATTAACATTGCATCTGGAGAATTTATTACAACCAGAGTTTTAAACATTGTTAAAGGAGAAAGTGGAACTCCACGGAAAGATACAAGGAACGGTTGAAAAACAAAGAAATATTGGAAAAATCTATAAAAATAGTAGATTTGGAATTTATGGAACCGTTGAAAATTTAGCGAGCTTAAATATTGACACATCCAAAGAAATGGAAGTAGCCTTAAGAGAAGAAATACAACTCGGAAAAGCCAAAATCTTATGTAGTTTAGACAATCAAAAAGTAGAAGAATATGAAATTGAAATCGAAAAAATCTATAAAGAAAATAACTATGATAATAAAAGTATGCAAATCAAAATAACAGACCCAAAGCTAATTGACAAAACAGGAGGAATCATACAAGGAATGTCAGGGTCACCAATCATTCAAAACAATAAATTTGTAGGAGCCATAACCCATGTATTAGTGAATAATCCACAGGAAGGATATGCTGTTTTCGGCGATATTATGCTAAAACAATCCAAAGAAATAAAAGGGGATTAGAGGGACGCTCCTTAAAATCCCTCTTTTTTTAATTTTGCCAGAAGGGATGCACCTTTTTGCAATTTTTATTTAAATTCTTTATAAAAAAGTTAATCCATTTTTTTTTTTTTTTT
>CARUQW010000009.1:0-8832 GCA_949077355.1 uncultured Clostridia bacterium
ATTTCCAAATTCTCTATTTTTTCGAGACCATTGGGGCTACTTTTTCAGCAGCCTCCCCCTCTAGTCCCTCTTTTCTAATTCTTCTCTAATAAAATAGTCACTGGTCCGTCATTTACTAAACTTACTTTCATATCAGCACCAAAAATACCTTTTTCTACATGAATCTCGTTTTTTTCACATTCAGAACAAAAATATTCATATAGCTCATTTGCTTGATCTGGTTTAGCAGCTTCTATAAAAGACGGTCTATTTCCTTGTGTGCAATCAGCATATAATGTAAATTGAGATACAATTAGCAATTCACCATTTATGTCTTTTAATCCTAAATTCATTTTATCATTTTCGTCTGTAAATACACGTAATTTACAAAGTTTTTTTACTAAATAATCAGCTTGTTCCTTTGTATCATTGTGTGTAACACCTATTAATACTAAAAAACCTGTTTCAATTTTTCCTACTATTTTTCCTTCTACCTCTACATGTGCATTCTTTACTCTTTGTACTACTAGTCTCATTTCATTAATTTATGCTGACTACTAAACAGCCAGCATATTCTCCTCTCTTATTCTTTTTCTTCTTCGTTGTCTTCTTCTAATTTCACATTTGATTCTATTTCAACAGTTTTTTCTAAGTTTGACTTCTGTTCTTGTTCATCGTCTTTCTCTTCCTCTTTTGCTAGAACTTTTTCTGTTGTTTTTTCTTGTTCATTTTCTTTACTTTCTATATCTTTTTGTAATTCTTCCATTACTATTTGTTTTTCCATTGCGTTATCTTCTTCTACTTCCGTACTTTCTAGCTCTTCTAAAACCTGGGCTTCTTTCGGTTCTTCTTGTGTTTGTTGTGCTCCACAATTTGGGCAGAATTTGTCATCTTTTTCAATTTCTTTGTAACAACTTTTGCATTGTTTTTTATCTTTTAATTCCAAACATTCTTTTAATAGACTATCAATCTCGTCACTAAGAACATCAATTTTAGTACATTGCTCTTCTAAATCCTTTTTGATACAAATATCTTCTTCTCTTATATGTTTTTCATATACTTTTTTACCAATTTCTTCGTAGATACTATTTATTTGTGTCCTTAACTCTCCAATTTTAAATTTAAGTTTTGTTTCCTTTGCTATTTTTCCTGTTTTATCAGCTGTCATTTTGGCTGCTTGAGACGCTTTTTTTCCTAGCTTATCAAAAAATTCCATTTTTATCACTCCTTTTCTTTTTGTTCTAATTATTAGAAGATGCTCCCTAAAAACATAAGTTATTTATATAATGTGAAAAAGGAAACGTCCCCAATTGCACATTTTTATTATTTGATTTTTCTATGTTTATTATTCACTTTTTTTGTCTCTTGTCATTAATTTTTTGACTGCTTCTTGTGGTTCTAAGTTTTCATAGATTACTTGATAAACGATTTCTACAATTGGCATATCTACTTTATGTATTTTGCATAATTCGTAGGCAACTTCAATGTTGTCAATGCTTTCAATTACCATTCCTACTTCTTTTTTGGTTTCTTCTAAAGTTTTTCCTTGACCAATTAATTTTCCTGCTTTTCTGTTTCGACTATGTTCACTTAAACAGGTTACAATTAAGTCTCCTAGTCCACTTAAGCCATAGAAAGTTTCTTTTTCTCCTCCTAATTTAACGCCTAATCGTGTTAATTCGTTTAGTCCTCTTGTGATTAAAGCTGCAAATGTGTTGTCTCCTAAGTTAATCCCTGCTGCTACTCCTGCACAAAATGCAATGATGTTTTTTAAAGCTCCTCCTAATTCTACTCCTTTTACATCTTTTGATGTATATACTCTCATTTCGTTACACATAAAAGTATTTTGTAACATTTCTAAAATGTCTTCATGTTTTGATGCTGCTACAAGAACAGTTGGGATGGCTATGGATACTTCTTCGGCATGGCTTGGTCCTGATAATACACCTACTCTTGCTGTTGGTAATTCATCTAAAATTACTTCATCTAATGTTTTTAGGCTTTCTTTTTCAAATCCTTTGGAACATATGATAATTGGCTTACTTCCAATGTATTCTTTATATTGTTTAAATGTCTCTCTTGTAAACTTAGATGGTGTAACATGTAACACAAATTCTGTATCTTGTATTACTTCTTCAAAACTATTATAACATGTTATATTTTCGTGTATTTTTAATTCTGGTAAAAATTTGCATTTTCTTTCTTCATTTATTAATCTCTTTTCTTCTTCACTAAAAGACCAAATTTTAACTTTATTGCCACTTCTTGCTAAATGAGTTGCCAATGCTACTCCCCAGCTTCCACTTCCTATAATTCCTATTTTTTTCATACTTTTTATTTCCTTCCTTTAATACGTGCAATTCCTGCCACTATTAAAATGGCTATTAAAATAATAATTAATGCTATAATGCCTGATGGCATTACTTTTCTATCTGGTTGCTTAATGGTATCTTTTGCATAATCGTATTCAATTTCACATCTTCCTTTTACAATTTCAAAATTGTCTATATGTACAATATAATCCTTTTGAAGATTTTTTATTCTGAATTTTATATCCATTTTTGGATATTTTTCCAATAAATCAAATGAATAGATTTCATTTTCTTTATCTAAACGAATTTGTATATATTGTATTCCATTTTCTTGATAAATTTCATTTTGTACATTTTCTTTTTTTACAGTAATTCCTGGAATTGTGTTTTTCTTTATTGTATTTGCTCCATCATATTCCAAATTTAAATTTGCTTCATTCATTGCAAATTTGATATAATCTTCTGGCAATAATATATATAAGTCAAATTTTTCATCTTTTTTATTATTAAATGTTTTAAATTCTATTTCAAATGTATCTTGTATAGCATATACATAACCCATCATGCCAATCAGAATGCCGATTATGATAACTGTTATTAATTTTTTCATTTGTTCCTCCTTTTGCCAAAAAGGTCCGTCACTTTTGGCATTATTTTTTAAAACTTAATCTATTTTCTGTACCATTCATTAATCTTTTTATATTGCTTCTATGATTATATAAAACAATAGCTGCTAAAATGATACTATATATTAAATAAGTAGTTCCATTTTTTCCTGCTGTTAATACAGTATAGCTATCATTGATGAATAGCGTTAATACTGGGAATAGTATTGCTGCTGCACAAGATCCTAATGATACAATTCTTGTTAATACCATTAATAGTAAAGCAAATACTAGACATATTAATCCTATTTTCCAATTGCTCATTAACAAAATTCCGAAGTGATGTGGCAACTCCTTTTCCTCCTTTAAAACCAAAGAAAATTGGGAAAGTATGTCCTATTACAACGGCAATTCCTGCAATTTGAAGTAATAGTTCTTTATTTGCTTCCTTCACAAAATTACCAATTATCATAGAAATGATAATCGCTACTACTCCTTTTAAAATGTCACATACTAATGTCAGTGCTGCTGCTTTTTTTCCTACTGAACGAAGCATGTTGGTACTTCCTGCATTTCCACTTCCTTTTTCTCTCACATCAAATCCTGCCATCTTTTTACTAATGATAACAGAAAAATTTATACTTCCTATGCAATAAGCAATAATTGCCATAATAATACATTCTAACATCTTATATCTCCTCCTTTTAATTTGTGCTAATGGTTGCCAATGGTTCCGGGTTTTAATGGCAAGGGAGATTGGAGGGAGGTTGCTTAAATTGCTAAGACTAAGAGAACATCCCTCTTCAATCCCCCTTGCCATTAAAACCCGGAACCATTGGCAACCTTGGCACTAAAGTTCTTTTTCATTCTTTTCTCTTACAATAATTCTAACTGGCGTTCCTTCCAAACCAAATTCTTTTCTAATTTGATTTACTAAATATCTTTCATAAGAAAAATGAAATAACTCTTTATCATTCACGAAAATAACAAATGTTGGTGGTTTGGTTGAAGCTTGTGTACCATAGTAAATCTTTAGTCTTTTTCCCTTGTCTGTTGGTGGTTGCACAATAGCTATTGCTTCATTGATTACTTGATTTAAAACAGATGTTGCTATTCGCATTGCATTTTGCTCTGCTACATAATTGATTAGTTCGAATAATTTATGAACTCTTTGCCCAGTTTTGGCTGATATAAATAGCATTGGCGCATAAGATAAATATTTTAGCTTATCATACACTTCTTTTTTATATTTTTCTAATGTTCCTGTTTCCTTTTCTATCATATCCCATTTGTTAACTACTATGATAACACCTTTTCCAGCTTCATGTGCTTCTCCTGCTATTTTAGCATCTTGATCTGTTACTCCTTCTGTTGCATCAATCATCATTAAACACACATCAGCTCTTTCAATTGCTAATAATGTTCTCATAATACTGAACTTTTCTATGGATTCTTTTACTTTGCTTTTTCTTCGAACTCCTGCTGTATCAATTAGTACATATTTTCCATTTTCATTTTCAAATTCTGTATCAATAGCATCGCGTGTAGTTCCTGCTATATCACTCACGATTGCTCTATTTTCTCCTAAAATTTTATTAATTAAGGATGATTTTCCCACATTTGGTTTTCCGAATGACAGCCACTTTTGTGATATTGGTTTCTTCTTCTTTTTCTGATTTTGGTGGAAAACTTTCATAAATTTGGTCTAATACATCTCCAATTCCAATGGCATTAGCTGCTGAAATTGGATATGGGTCTCCAATTCCTAAGTTATAAAATTCATAAGCCTCTTGCTTATCTTTATCAAAATTATCAGCCTTGTTACATACTAACACAATTGGTTTTCCAGATTTCTTAAGCATCAATGCGATTTCTCGGTCAGCTGCTGTTACACCTTGTCTAACATCTGTTAAAAATAGAATCACATCCGCCATAGCCACAGCAAGATTAGCTTGTTCTCTCATTTGTGATAAAATAATATCTTCTGAATCTGGTTCAATACCACCTGTATCAATTAAAGTAAAATCTCTTCCTCTCCAATTCGTTTCTGCATAAATTCTATCTCTTGTTACACCTGGCGTATCTTGTACAATAGAAATTCTACTTCCTACTAAATAGTTAAAAAAGGTTGATTTTCCTACATTTGGTTTCCCGGATAATGGCTACAATTGGTTTCATTTTGGTTACTTTTGGGACAGGCACAAAACTATCCATTTAGGCTACTTTCCCCTTTCCCGTTCTCCTTTCTTTTTTGATAGTTATAGTATATCATATTATATTGAAAAAAAGCAATGTTTTTTCATGGTATGAGAGTTTACCAGTTAAATTTTAGAAACCATCATTATGGAATGAAAGTTACTAAGCCCCTGAAAGGTTTCGTTAGGTGGATTGTAATCTCCCATTCTATAGAATCCATTTTTTTGATAAAATTTTAATGCGATTCTATTATCTGGTGTTGTCCATAAATATAAATTACGTATTTTGTTGTTTCTAGCATATTGTTTTACGTTTTGAATTAACCTAGTGGCGATATTCAAATTTCTGTATTCTTTTTTTACTACTAAATGCTTAATGACTAAACTATTTTTTAATTCTGGCTCTTCTTCATATATTTCGTGTTTTCTATCTAATTCGTTTTCTACATCAAGAGAAATAGCCAGATATGCTATAACTGTTTTATCGCTTTTGGCAATTATAATACCATCAGATTTTACTAAAAAGTCATCTGAATACAACATACCTCCATTTTTAAAAAAATTCTCATTAAAAATTTCTAATAATTCCGCTTGATACGTTTTATATTGATTTCGCGTTAATAATTCTATTTCTATCTTATTTTTCATTTTTACTATTCCTATCGTTCATTTTTCAATTTTATATTCTAGATATTTCTTTATTATATTTTTTCTAAAATACTTTCTAATATTTCTTTTCTATTTTTTGAAGTATCTATGTATTCTATACCATATTTAGAACAATCTACTTTTAAGATTTGATTTGTTTCTGCCCATTTCTCTGCATGTGCATCTAAATCTTCATCTGATATTCCAAAACTCCAGTCTTCTGGTTTATCATTATCTCTACATAATTTTATTATATCACTTTTAGTTAAATCTCCATGTCCTAGAGCAATTATTCTTGTAGTTTTTAAATCAATATATTCCTTAACTATTTTAGGCTCTAATTGTCCACTTTCTAGAATATACCCGTAATCATTTTTATCATTTTTAATACAAGAATTAAAAAACTCTAATAAAACTCTTTGAAAATATTCTCCATGCTCAAATTCTTTTTGTTCTTTTATATTCTTACGATAATAATCTTCCTTTCCTGCTGCTCTAATTAAAGCCCATTTTATACTATCAGAATGAATCAAACTATACTTATTATACTTTATCTTTATCATATTACTTAATGTTGTTTTTCCAGCTCTCCCTATTCCCATAATTAATATATTTTGTATCATAAAATCTCCTTTCCAATACTGTTATACCATAACAAAAAAGATAATCTTATTTTCGACTTATTCCAAAATAATGATTATCTTTTTGATTTTCCTAAATTCTTGCAATTCCACCAATTACTTTGCTATCTTCAGCTGAATCTAACCATTTAGCTCCTCCTGAAACAACAATCGTATCACCTTTTTCTAGAATTCCTTTTTGTTTTAATTTTTCAATTCCCTCTGCTACTACATCATCAATTACTTCTTTCTTTTCAACATAAATTGGTGTTACATTCCAAGCGATTGCTAATTGATTGAATGTTCTTCTGTTGTCTGTAATTGCTAAAATTGGGCATCCTACTCCTAATCCTGCAAATCTTCTTGCTGAGTCACCTGTGTTTGTATAACATACAATAGCATCTGCATTTAAATTCATTGCCATAACTGATGTTGAATAAGCAATTTTGCTTTCAAGATCATCCATCTTGATATCGTCTTTGCTTTTAAATCTTTTCCAATAATCAATATCTTTTTCTACTCTGTTTGCTATTTTTACCATTGTTTTAACACATTCAACTGGATATTTTCCCATAGCACATTCTCCAGATAACATAACAGCACTTGTTCTATCATAAATAGCGTTAGCAACATCACTTGCTTCTGCTCTTGTTGGTAATGGATTGTATGTCATTGTTTCTAACATTTGTGTTGCTGTAATAGCTGGTTTGTTTGCTTTGTTTGATAATTTGATAAATCTTTTTTGCATAACTGGTGGTTCTGTAAAATCTGTTTCAGTAGCCATATCACCACGAGCAATCATTTGAACATCTGCGTTTTCAACGATTTCTTCCATGTGTTCTAGCCCTTCTACATTTTCTACTTTAGTAATAATTTTGATATCTTTTCCACCATTTTCATCTAATACTTTTCTTACTTGGTCAATGTCATCTTTATTTCTTGCAAATGACATAGCAACATAATCATAATCATGTTCACAAGCTGTTTTTAAGTCATCAATATCTTTTTGTTTTAAAGCTGGTAAACGTACTGCAGTTCCTGGTAAGTTAATTGTTTTTCTACTTCCTAAACCATTTCCATGTACTACTGTACATACAATATCTTTACCAACAATTTCATCAATTACTAATTCAATTGCTCCATCATCTATTAGCACTTTACTTCCTGGTTTTACATCTTTGTATAATTCTTTGTAAGTTACAGATACTTTATCTTTATCTCCAACGATATCTTCATTTACTAATGTGAATTTTTGTCCATCTTCTAATACGATTTTTTCATTTTTTCCTGTTACTAACATTCCTGTTCTAATTTCTGGACCTTGCATATCTAATAATAATGAAACTGGTATATCAAGTTCTTTTCTTAATCTAATAATTTCCTCTGTTTTTTCTGATTGTTCATCCCAGCTACCATGTGAATAATTGATTCTTGTAACATTTAGTCCTGCATTGAATAATTCTTCTAATCTGTTTTCACTAGCTGGTCCTATTGTTCCAACAATTTTTGTTTTTCTTAAATCTTTTTTCATTTCATATTCCTCCCTTAATTAAAACCGACTTATATTATATCATTACAACTTACAAAATTCAACATTTTTTCCAAATTTTTTCTACCAAAATCATTTTAGTTCAATAATGGCATGTAATGTTTTTTCATCTTGACTTTGTATTACCACAATGTGTTTATTATTCTCATAACTATAGTTACATTTTATAATATCTCCTAATTTGATTTCCTTTTTGTACATAATTCTTACTGAGTTAAATGGTCTTTGTTGGTAAATTTCTTCTGGTAGTGTTTCGTAAGCAATATCTAAATAATATAAGTTGTGCATATGTCCTATAATATCTATATCTTTCCTCTTTGCCTCATATATTATACTACTTTTGTAATTTTCTGGTGCTTTTATTTTTTCAATTTCTTTTTCTTTAAACACTGTTTTATCTATTTCTGATTGATATTTATCTGCCATTTCTGCTTGTACTTTTGCAATTTTTCCTGTTTGATTATTAATTAATAGCCATTTTGAAGAAGCTATCACACAAAGTTCATGATTTTCATTATAAACTTCAAAGTCACGATAGGCATAGCATTTTACAATGGCTCTTGACCAAGTATGTATATCTAGTGTTTGTCCATATTCTGGTCGTTTTATCACTTTTACTTTCCAATCTAATAAAATCCAAGATAGATGCGTTTCTTCTGATGTATTAATTCCATATCCTACACTATCTGAATGATAAGCTGCAGCGTTTTCCAAATATTCCAATATTGCTCTATTGCTTACTTCTTTTCCTTTCCATATATCTTTTAATCCGATTTTAAACTTCTCTTGGTATATCATTTTTGGCTTCCTTTCTTTTTTGCCAATCTTTATTAGCTTATTATTTTTAATTTAAAGTTTATCTATTTTTTATGCAGTAACAATTCGTGGGGACCAGCAAGATTACCAGCTGTTATATAATTACAG
>CARUQW010000009.1:8842-36457 GCA_949077355.1 uncultured Clostridia bacterium
TCGCAGCTGGGAGTTACAAAGAAAAAATAGATTAACTTTTTATGAAAAAATCCAAATAAAAATTTGCCAAAAAGGACCGTCCCTCTTGGCAATCTCTTTTTAATATCCAGGTTTTTTTAGTAGTTTAAACATATTCTTTTTGTATTCTTCTACTCCTGGTTGATTAAATGGGTTAACTCCCAATATCATCCCTGAGACAGCACATGCCTTTTCAAAGAAATAAATTAATTCTCCTAAATTCTTTTCATCCAACTTATCCATCTTAATTTGTATATTAGGAACATTTCCTGTTACATGAGCTTTTATCGTTCCTTCCATTGCTTTTTTATTGACATACTCTAATCCTTTTCCTGCTAAATAATTTAGTCCATCTAAATTATCATCATCTGGATGAATCATTATATCAGTATTTGAGTTTTCAACTGTTATTACTGTTTCAAATAAATTTCTTTTTCCTTCTTGAATATATTGTCCCATAGAATGCAAGTCTGTTGTAAAATCTACTTCTGATGGAAAAATTCCTTTTTTGTCTTTTCCTTCACTTTCACCAAATAGTTGCTTCCACCATTCTGTAAAATAATGCATTTTTGGTTCGTAGTTTACCAATATTTCTATATTTTTACGTGATTTGTATAAAATATTTCTAGCTACTGCATATTGGTAACATTCATTATATTTCAAGTTACTATCATTATATCTTTCTTGTCCGATTTGAGCACCTTCCATTAATTTGTCAATATCAATTCCAGCCACTGCTATTGGAAGTAAGCCAACTGCTGTTAAAACAGAATATCTTCCTCCTACATTGTCTGGTACTACAAATTTCTCGTACCCTTCATTTTCTGCTAAAGTTTTCAATGCTCCTTTTTCTTTATCGGTTGTTGCATAAATTCTACTTCTTGCTTCATCGATTCCATATTTATTTTCTAACATTTCTCTAAAAATTCGAAAAGCAACTGCTGGCTCTGTCGTGGTTCCTGATTTTGATATCACATTAACGGAAAAATCTCTATTTCCTATATATTCTATTAATTCATTGATATAATTTGGACTCAAATTGTTTCCAACAAATAATATCTGTGGATATTTTCTTTGTTTCTCTGGAAGCATATTATAAAATGAACTGGTCAAACTTTCTATAACCGCTCTTGCACCTAGATAAGACCCTCCAATTCCAATCACTACTAAAATGTCAGATTCTTTTTTTATTTTTTTGGCTGCCTTTTTAATTCTAGCAAATTCTTTTTTATCATAATTACTTGGTAATTCAAGCCATCCCACAAAATCTTTTTCATCGTTTGCTCTTCGATGTAAATCTTTATGGATGTTCTCCACTTGTTCTTTGTATTCAAGAATACTTTTTTGTGTAATATCACTATTTTTTAAATTTAATTTTATATCTGCCATATTCCTACTTCCTTTCTTTTGTTTTCTACGCCCATTATATAGAAATGTAAAATAAAATTCAAGCTTTATACAAGAAAAAATCCATGTGAAAAAGGAAACGTCCCTATTTCACATTGCCTCTGCCATTACTTTGGCTAGGTATTTCATGCTTGTTAGGCATTGTTCTAGGGTGTTTCCTGTTGCTCCTACTTCGATAATGCTGGCATATTGGCCAGTATGCTGATTGTATCTTGATTTTGTTAGTGTGATGGCTTTGAATAATCCTGGATACATTTCTTCTGCTTTTTCTTGTATTTTTATAGCAAATTTTAAGTTTTGCTGCCAATTTGGATGCCATAATCCTCCATTATCAGTTCCTATGACAAACATAATTTGGGCTGCTATGTCATTTTCTCCTATTTTTACGGTTGGCGCATAATCACTTCTACTTCCTATGGCGTCTCTATGGACATCTATAATGATATCTGCTGGCGTTGTTTTTAGATTGTTTTCTACGGTTGCCAAAGAACGTGTATAAGAACCATTGTAGGCTGGATAATCATGATATGAAGTATCATGTACTACATGGTAGTTATATTGCTTTAATTGCGTTTCTAGTTCTGTTCCAACCCTTGTAACCGTAAAATTCAAATCCGTTGTTCTATAATTTCCAGTTGGTTCATAAGAATATGCTTCACTGGATGTATAACTTTCGCAACTATGGGTATGAAATAATAAAATATTTTTATTTTCAATGGTAATATTAGGTTGTAGTATTTCGTTGGTTAATTCATAGTCTGTTTCATTTTTTATTTTTACTTTCCCATATTGTGTATTATAATTTTCTTTTAATGGCTGATTGGTAATTATTTGTGTTCCTAATCCTGTTTGCGCCACCTCCACTTTCTGACTGTTATTTTCTTCTTTTGCTGCTTTCGTTTCTTCGATTTCTTTTTGTTGCCTTTCTTTTTCCTGTTTTTTCTCTGCCTTTTCCATTCCTTGAATAGAACTAATTTGCGTTTTTAAAACTCCTTGTAATAATTTATTTTCTACATTTTTTTCTTCTTTATCATCCTCGCTTGCTATTTTTTTATATTCTTCATTCATAGTTGACATAGTGGGAACTGTCTGTTCCAGGCAACCTAGCATACTATTTTCCCCTATTAATTTTTGTACCACTTTTTGTCCTTTAGTTATTTGTGAAAAATACTTATTAATTCCAATTGCTCCTATCATAATAATCAATGTAACTATCAAATATTTTTTGATATCTTTCATTTTTAGTACTGTGACATTAAACATACTTTTCTCCTTGTCCAAAATTCTCCTATCTATATGTATATTCACTTATCTTTGTTTTATGATAAAAAGAAAACACAAGTCAAATTTTTATCTAACTTGTGTTTGTTGTTCTTATATTTTTTTCCAAAACCAATCTAAACTATTATCAATACTTTTCTTTCCTTCTGCTTTTGCTTCTATGTCATCTACCCATAAATAAGAAAAGAAACTAATTAATACAAATACAAAATCGATTGCAATGCATCTTGATAAAGTTGTTAACATATATCTAAATTCTTCTGATAAAGTGGCAATTTGTGCTACATGTATAATCAACATAATTAAATAAGCAAATAATATAATTGCTCCAATATAACTCTTTTTCACTTCTTGTGCTAAAAATATTAACAATACGGTGGCTGCCAACATTAATAGTAAAGTTAGTGGATTTGATATATCAAAAATAAACATTATTAATCCCTCCATTATCTTTTGTTTATCTCTATTTATATGTTATCATTATTTATTTTTTTTATCAATCTTTTTGTATTACTTTTTCATTACATTTTGATTACAATTATTTACTTTAATTTTTCTTCTAATAAATTCGCTATTTCATGAGCTTTTTCGTCAATATATTTTTGGTCTTCCCCCTCTATCATAACTCTTATTAAAGGTTCTGTTCCAGATGGTCTGATTAGAACTCTTCCATTTCCAGCAAATTCTTTTTCTAATTTTTCAATTGCTTCTTTTATGGTTGTATCTTTTGCATACTCTTGTTTTTTATCATTACTTACCTTGGCATTTACTAATACTTGCGGATATAATTTTATCATACCGCTCAATTCAGAAGCTTTCTTTTTACTTTCTAAGATAGTCTTAATCAACATTAAGGATGTTAAAATTCCATCTCCTGTTGGATTGTAATCTAGTAAAATAACATGACCAGATTGTTCTCCTCCTAAGTTAAATCCTTGTTTTAACATTTCTTCTAGAACATAACGGTCTCCTACTTTTGTTTGTAACAATTGTAATTGATTATCTCTTGCATATTTATTTAATCCTAAATTACTCATCACTGTCGCAACAATTGTATCTTTATTTAACTTTCCTTGTTTTCTTAAATTACTAGAAATGATAGCCATCAATTTATCACCATCAATTTCGTTTCCTTTTTCATCTACTGCCAAACATCTATCTCCATCGCCATCATAAGCAATTCCTAGGCTTAACTTGTTCTCTACTACAAACTTCTTAAGACCTTCTAAATGAGTAGAACCACAGTTTTGGTTGATATTGATACCATCTGGATGATTGTTGATAATTTTATAAGGAATTCCTAATGCCTGAAAAACTTTTTCTGCTACTACTGATGTTGCTCCATTAGCAGTATCTAGTCCTACTACAAAATCATCTGTTAAATTCTTTTCCATGGTTTCATCAAAATTTCTTCTGAAAAAGTAAACATATTCATCCATCAACTCTGGACAATGTTCTGAAATACCTACTTTATCTCCCACTGCTGTTAGCTCATCTAATTTTCCAGAATCCATAATCTCTTCTATTTCTTCTTCCAAAGAATCTGGAATTTTCATTCCTTTATTACTAAAATATTTAATTCCATTAAATTCATAGGTATTATGTGATGCTGAAATAACTACACTAGCATCTGCTTTTAATTTTCTTGTTAAATAAGCTACTGCTGGTGTTGGTATCACACCTAATAATTTAACATTCGCTCCATAACTCAAAAATCCTGCTACCATAGCACTTTCAATTAGTGTTCCTGATATACGAGTATCCCTTCCAATTAGAATTGTTGGAGCATGGTCTGTATGTTTGGATAATACATAAGCTCCTGCTTTTGCTACTTTATATACCAATTCAGGTGTCAACTCTGTGTTGGCAATTCTTCTAATTCCATCTGTTCCAAAATATTTTCTCATGGTTTTACTTCCTTTCATTTGCTAAATTTCATTGCTAATTTTTCTTTTACTGATAATTTTATCTTATTCGGTTCTTCGCTATCTATTCTTTTGTTTTGTAATACTAATTTAGGATTGATGGTAGTTAATTCTTCTAGTTTCTGTTGCCCTACAATTTCTACTATTTTTGTCAGTATTTGTGGTATTTTAGGATAAATCGTATTGGCTCTATGTACATCACTTCCTAGAAAATGAATCATATTATTTTCTAGGAATTTTTGAACCATCATCTGTGCCTTTTTTCCATAATATCCTATGATACTAGCATAATTTGCTTGCATCAATACTCCTTTTTCTATCAAATCGTAAATTAGTTCTGGATCTTGTTGTACAAAAGTATATCTTTCTGGATGTGCTAATATTGGAACAATTTTATATTGCATCATTTCATAGATAACATTATATAAATTAAAAGGTTCCACATTTAATGGCATTTCGAAAAGTACATAACTTGTATCATTTATGGTAGATGCTTTTCCTTGTTCTAATAAGGAAATAATATTTTCGGATAGAAAAATTTCATTTCCTAAATACAATTTTAAATCACTATCTTGTTGTAATTTTTCATAAATTAATTTAATCCACACTTCACGTTCTAGTGTATCTGTTTCATAATATCCTTCCATATAATGAGAAGTAGAAATAATTGCTTCAAATCCTGCCTCTTCGGCTTCTTTCATTAAGTTTAATGTCTCTTCAATACTTCTTGCACCATCATCGATATTGGGCAATATATGGGAATGCATGTCTATCATTTGTTTTTTTGCTCCTTTTATTCATTGTTTAAATTTTTCTTTTCTTGTTCTAAATATTGATTGATTTGTTTTAAGATATCATTGGTTTTATCAATTGTTATTTCTTGTGTCTTTTCAACTTCTACCTTTTTTTTAATTGCTTTTGGTAATTCTTCATTTGCCGTTGGCTTATTTTGTTTTTCTACGGTTACTGTCCTTTTTGGGGCTGTCCCTTGTTTCTTTGTAGCTGTTATATTTTCAGAAATCTTTTGTCGATTCATTTGTTCTGTTTTACTATAATTAATTTTTTCTCTTTTACTTATTTGCTTTTTTACATTTTTAGGTTCATCATAATAATAATACGTTTCTTCATATTTTTTACTTGATACAGGTACTTTATTTACTACCACACCAGCTATTTTTCCTTCTACATTTTTTATGTTTTTAATAACTCTTGCTAGCGCTTCTTTTTTTGTTATTTTGTGAGCTGTTACTACAATCGTAGAATCCACAATTCTAGATAAAATAATGGAATCTGCTACCAGTTCGCAAGGTGTACCATCTATAATGACAATATCACATATATTTTTTAATTCTTCCAATAATTTTAACATTTGAGTTGAAACTAATAACTCAGAAGGATTTGGTGGCACATTTCCTGCTGGCATTAAATATAGATTCTCAACCTCTGTTTCCTGAATATAATCACTAATATTTTCAGATAAGTTTTCTTGTTCGTCTATTTCTACTTGTGATAAGTAATTTGATAAGCCTGGCTTTGGTAATGCTCCAAATATTACATATTGCCTTCCTTTTCTCATATCAGCATCAATTAGAACTACTTTCTTTCCTGCCTGTGCGAAGGTAACTGCTAAGTTTGAAGTTACCCAACTTTTCCCTTCTCCTGGGAAAGTTGATGTAATTAATAATGTTTTCATTTTTTTACTAGCATTCATAAATTGGATGTTCGTTCTTAATGTTCTAAAAATCTCTGAAATAGGAGATTTCGGATCTTTGTGTGCAATTACTTCTTTTCTCATTATCTTCTACCTCCTCTTTCGTTTTCAAAATTTTCTATTAGTGGTATAGATGCTATTACTGGTATTTGGAAACCTTTTTCTACATCTTCTGGTGTTTTTATCGTAGTGTCTAACATGTTGGCAATTAGTACATAAGCAATGGCTACAACTAGACCTATGAAAGCAAAAATAATAATGTCTTTACCATGATTAATATTAGATGGTGCTGTTGCTTTTTCTGCTTCATCTACTACTTGGATGTTGTTAATATTATAAATTTCCTTTACTTTTTCTGTGAATACTTTTGCTATTTCATTCGCAATTTGAGCTGAATATTCTGGTTTTTCATTTTTTACAGTTATTTCGATTAGCTCGGTATTTTTTACTGAAGTTACTCCTACATTGCTTCTTAATATTCCTTCATCAATCTTGATTCCAAGATTGGCAATTACTTGTCTTAGGATATTTTTACTTTTTACTAGTTCACTGTATGTAGATACTAATTTTGAATTTACCGTTATATCAGTTGCTGTTATACTTGTGGTATTGGTACCTACATTTGTTTCTTTGTTTCCTGATGACGCTAATACTAATGTTGTAGATGAGCTATACATTGGTGTTGTAAATTGTATGGTGTAAATGAATCCTATGACTGCAAATATTGCTATGATTAGTATGATTTGGATTTTTTTGTTCCAAAATATGCTGAATAGTTCTTTTAAATCTAACTCTTCCATTTGAATTTGTTTCCTTTCTTCTTTTGATTTTTCTTTTATAGTATACCTTTTTGTTTGGAATTTTGCAAGGTGTTTTAAGTAATTATCTGTTTAATCTTTCTTAAAATAGACAAACCAATATTAGGCCTTTTTAAGTATCTTTTTGCTACTATATCAAATTCCTCTGTTTGTATATCTTTAAAAAAGTTCTCTCTATTTGCATTTTCTTTTGCGGATTTTGTCATAGCAGGATTAAATTTTAAGGCCTCTTCTATATCTACTTTTTGCATTTGAATATTATTTTTTATATTTTCCAACAGTTCTTTTCCTTTTGTAGAATTTATAATCACTAAAGATATTCCTTTATCATCATTCATTTTTGGTAATATCTTATGAATCCCCCAAAAATCTGCTAGTGTAATGTCTGCTAATCTATTATACTTTTTAAAACTACATTTGTAGCAAGAATCTCTTAGACATAAATTTTGTAAAAATACTTTCATAAATAAATCTGTCATTTGATTTTTTTTATAGTATTTCTTATTTTGGTATTCAAATTTTAAATTAAAATATTTCCACCCATTATCTTTGTTTCTAAAATTTATTTTGATAGGTTCTTTTTTATCTTTATTTTTTCTATATTCTCTGTATCTTTCCCATACTTTGGGTGAAGGAACTCCATGGCATATAATATCTTGTGTATACAAATTATCATATTCTTTTTTTAAATAGGCTTTTAATCCTTCTATTTGACATGGTGTTCCTGTAAATAATACCGTTTTATCTTCTTCTAAAAATTTCTTTGCTTGTTCATAAGTTTTTCCTATATCACTTTGAACATATTTTGATCCTCTTAATTTTTCTAATTCTTCTTTTGTTTCAATTAACATATGTTTGACATTAAATGTATTGTCAAAACTTGCACCAAATACTACTCCACCTTTTTCTATTATATTTGTTGCTATTAAAGAAAAAATTCCACCTGATGAACTATTCTTTCTTATCTCCTCATCCTTGTTATAACAAGCATAAGCAATTGGATTATTTTCTATCGTTTTATTTTTTATAATAGGGCAAGTTTTTTCACATATTCCACACTCTATACATTTTTCTTTATTTATGCTTGGATATTTAAACCCTTTTTCATCCTCTATCATTTCTATTGCATTTTTAGGGCATATATTATAGCACGCATGACATCCACTACATTGTATTTTGTCTTCTATTTTTATCATAAAATTTCCCCTCTTATTTTATTAATTGGTTTCTTAACTAATTCTCTTTCATAGTTATTCATTCCAAATATATACATCATAATACCATATATTATACAATATAGTACTATTTTAATTCCTAATGTTATTATTGTATTGGAAATAATAATGCTGTTTATCATTATTCCTATGGCTACTACAAGTCCTACTGGTATACACATTTTTAGTATATTCTTCCAAAATTGAATTATATCAATTCCAACTTTTCTTTGGTAATATATATTTAATATTAATCCTTGTCCTAACAATAATGAAATAGCGGTTCCAATTGCTACTCCTACTCCTTCATAAATTTTAGCCAATGAAATACTTATTATTATATTTATTATTGCAATAAAGATAAATATTATTGTTCTATACTTATATAAGTTTTTGGCTTGCAATATGCTTAATCCTATATTTTGTATTAGTGGTATCGTTACTGGTATCATTAATATACATGCAATTATGTATGTATTTTCATAACCTGGACCTGCCCATAAATTAATAAATTGTTTTCCAAATAATACAAAACCTGTCATAATAAGTGCCATTAATAGAAATTGAATTCTTCCTGTACTTATAAATATATTGGTAAATTCTTTATTACTAGCTTGATTATCTTCCATCTTTGTAATTTTAGGCAACATGATACCACTTATTGCAGTAGAAAAATTCATATACAGAGTATTTAGCTGACCTGCTACAGCATATATAGCGGTTGCAACTGTTCCTGCTACCGAACCTAATATAAATTGATCTAAACTCCAATTCACCTTATCTATTATTTGGTTTAGAAATATGTAAAATGAATATTTAAATATTTCTTTTAGCAATATAAAGTCAAATCCTTTAAACTTTAATTTAACTTTTAATTTTTTAACACATACTACGCTATTTAATACTAAGCATATGGCATTAACAATCGTAATTACTACTACCATGGCAATCGCTTTATACCCCATATATAATAATGGAATCATAATAAATGGTTGTAATAATATTTGAATTATCTTTATTACTTTACTAATAATAAATTCTTCATGTGCTACTAGTATATTTCCAAATATACTTAGTGGGAATGTCATTGCTAGATTTAATGTCAATATTAACATCATTGTTTTTGCTTCTGTTATTTCAGCTGCTGTCATTGCGTTTCCAAACATGTTATTTACATTAAAATACAATACAATTCCTATTAAAGTTGCTATCAATCCAATTATACAATAAATTGTGAAAAACATTCCATGTAATTTATTTTCTTTTTGTTTATCTTTTTGATTAATATATCTTGCTGTATAAATTATAATAGCATTTCCAAATCCCATATCCATAATCGTAAGATATGATACAATAGAATTCACAATGGAATACAATCCATATTGTGATTGGCCTAACTTTCTAATAAGAAATGGTGTATATAGAATACCAATTATCATATTTAAAAAAATCACTATATAGGATAAAATAACACCAATTTTTCTTTGATTCTTTTTCATATTTTCCTTCCTAATTTTCTATGCTAAAGCATTTTTTAAAAAATCTATAGATTTTTTTCTTTCTTTTTCTAATTGCTGGTATACTTTATTATAATCAATTTTCGAATTCAAATCAATTTCGTTTATATTTGTATCACTTTCTATTATTCTATCTTTTAAATCTAAAATTTCTAATAAGTCATATATTCTTGAATTCATTTTGCCTCTTGTAAATACCCAAAAATCTTTTTTATATAATATTGAAAATACCATCCCATGGAATGAGTTTGTTACAACATATTTAGCATTTTTTATTAATCCCACAAATTCTTTTGGTCCAGCATCATTTATATTAGTAATTTCATTTTTAAAATTCTTTTTATAGTATATCTCCGTTATACCGATATTCAACTTTTCTGATATGCTGTCAATATTGTCTAATATATTTCTATCAGCTCCTAAAGTATAAGAAAATATATAGTCTTTCTTAATATTAGGTGTTTTAGCAATTTCATCCCATTCATTACAATTTAATAATAATGTAGGATCTAAGACATTTTCAATTTTATTCTTTGTTAATGGTTGGTATAATTTTACACCTGTATTTTCTCTTATTGAAATAGCATCAAATCTATCTAACAATTGACTTATTTGTTGTTTTTCTTGTTCTTCTATAGTATCTCTTCCTATACTTGCTGCATAGGAAATTTTCTTAGCCTTTTTTACAAAATCTAAAAAGAAGATTTTTCTTTCTTCTAATGGAATCTGTTGATTCCAAATCTGGTCACTTCCTGCAATATAAGCATCACATTTCCATTTTTCTTCTTTCAACATAGAGCTATCTTTTATTTTTTCTGTTAAATTCAAAAACTCTCTCCTAAACTTCTTGAATTTTTTATTTCTGCTATGATATACCGCCTTTTTAATCATATCTTTTAGATTCATTTTTGAAGATTTGACAAGATAATTTATATTTATAGTATCCTTATTTAATTCTTTTAGTTTTCGATTTAACGCATAAGCTTGAAGCATTCCTCCATAATTATTTCCTAATAAAGTTATAATTCCTACTTTCATTTTTTTCTCCTGCTTTCTATATTTTTCTATATCGTTTTCTGTATACAATACTTGCAAATGGTATTAGAATTGATGTTAGAATTGGATTAACTGATTTTTTAATATATCCTTTATTATGTGCTAACCAATTTCCTAATATATACTGCATGTTTGCTCTCAACTTTGTTTTAAAGTTTTTAGCAACTTGCATTCTTTGTCTTGCATATAATATATATCCTTTTGGGTTATCTTTCATTAATTTTCTTACATTGGCAGTATATCCATCTGGTAAATATTCACAAATATAAAGTTTCTTATTTAATAAATACATTTTTCCTTCTAAATCCAATTTATCGTATAGATACGTTTCTGGTATAAATTTTTCTCCTTCTATTTTAGGAAATTCATATTTTTTTATAACTCCTGTTTTATATATTAGCATTGTATCACCACTAAATCCATAATTTTCATATAAATCCATCAAAGTAGAATATTCTATACCTTTTGGCATCAATGTTTCTATCTCTTTTTGATTTTCAGTAACTTTTGGGCAAACCATTCCTATACATTTATTGTTTTCTATCTGTTTCCATGTTTCTATAATTGTTTCTATTGCATCTTTTTCTAAATAATCATCAGAATCAACACATACAAATAATTCTCCATTCGCCTCTTTTACTCCTTTGTTATGTGCTATCATCTTCCCTTGATTTTCTTGCCTATAATATCTAATTCCTATTCTATTTTCTAATTTCCATTGTTTTATTATTTCTTCTGTAGCGTCTATTGAACCATCATCTACTACTATCCATTCAAAATCTTTATTTGTTTGCTCTAATAAACTTTCATATAACCTTTGAATAATATATGCTCTATTGTACGTAGGTGTAAATATTGTTATCATTTTCAACTTCTCCTATTTTTCTTCTATAATTGAAATACTTTCTTGTAAATAGGACCTATATGGAAGCATTCCTCCATTATCAAATAATATGATAAATCTATAGAATCCTAATAAACATATAGCTATTGTAATTCCTTGTAGTGGCAGATAATACTTTTTATTTTTAATTCTACATAAATAATCTATCAAAACTGCATAGGTAAATAAAAAATAATCCTTTTCTCTTGTTAAAATTTCATAGCCTCTAAATATCGTAAATAAAGGTAATAATACTAAAAATAGTTTTATGATAAATTCCGCATTTTTATCTTGTTCTATTATTTTTGAATAATTTATGATTATTAAAAACATAATTGTAAAATATTCTATTGTATGTAAATAACTGATTCCTGTTGTAGTTGTTGCATTAATCAAGTTGCTCGCTTTTTGTGCAGCAGTTTCTGTGCTAAATAAGTTTATAAATCCTTGGAAAGGTGCCAAAATAGGAATCTTTAAAATACTCACTAATAAAGTAGGAATAAAAATACAATTTAATATAATTAGTCTTTTTTTGGTGAGTTTTATTTTACTTACTCCATATATTGCAAATAATAATAATGCACCATTATGAAATGTTGTTGCTAACAAACAACATAGAAAATAAGGAATTAGTTTTTTGTTTTCAATAAAACGCAACGATATGAAAAATATAGCAATAGTTATTGACTGTCTTAAACTAATAAAAGTATCATAAAAAAACATTTTATATAAAAATACAATAATTAGTAAATTAAAATTCTTTGTATATCTTTTTAATCCTACATACATGCACGTATAAAATAGAATGGAATGTATTAATGTAAATCCAAAAAAATTAAATCCTACACTTTTTATAATACTGCAGAAAAATAGATATCCTTTTTCTGCTCCGAAGGTTCCATATATATTGTGTATTGTTGAGAAGTCAAAATCTTGAATTGTTGGTATTACTTCAAACATATTCTTGTATATAGAATAGTCTGTTCCTCCTAAATAGTATCTTGTCCCAGAAACAATACATAATACTATCAATGTTCCAATTTCAAATATCTTTTTTTCTTTTTCTTCTTTTATTAAATTATTTAAAATCAGCATTATTACACAGAATATAAATATTCCTATATAAAAATACATTTTACTCTCCCTTCATCATACATTGATAATATATATCATTTAAGTTTTTTATATATTCATCAATATTATTCATCTCTTGTGCTCTTTTTATTGATTTTAAGCTTTTCTTTTTATAGTATTCTTCATTTTGTAATAATAAAGTAAGTTCTTGCAATATTTCTTTTGTATTATTGGTTGTTTTGCCACATTGTTCTGTTACGATGTCTGGTATTCCTCCTACTTTAGTAGCAACGACTGGAACTCCTAAGGTTAAAGCTTCTATCGCTACCATTCCATATCCCTCCCATTTTGATGTCATACATAGTATTTTAGCATTTTTTAAAATAGCATATGGATTTTCTACAAAACCTTTCATTGTAATAACATTTTGTAAGTTATATTTTTCTATTTCTTTTCTACAAGTTTCTTTTAATATTCCTTCTCCAAGAATTGCTGCTTTTACTTTTATTTTTTTATTTAATTCATTTATTAATTCTATAAAACCTTGTGGATTCTTTTCTTGTGTTAGTCTTCCAATAAAAATAATGTCATATTTTTCTTCTGTATTTTCCTGCTCTGCTTTATTTTTTACTTCTTGAATGTCTATTGGATTTCCAATTATCTGTGTTTTTTTCTTTATCGCTTTTTTAAATTTATATTCCTCTATAATACTTTTGGAAACTACTAGTATTTTATTATATTTCATGGAAGATAATAAATAAGAAATGGAATAAATATTAATTTTCTTTATCCATGACGCATTATTATGAATATGTGAAATTATTTTTTTCTTTTTAGAAGCTAATGCACAAATAACACTAGTTGTAAAATCATGTGCATGAATTATATCTGGATTGTATTTTTTTATAACTTTTCTTATTTCCTTTATTGAAACTTTCTTTATTGGTTCAAATTTTATTTTACTTTCTTCCAAATAATTTCTAATTGATCCTTCCAAAGCTACATATACAATATCATTTTTTTGTTTCATTTTATTTATAATTGTAATTGCTACTTTTTCTGCTCCTGAATAGCTTCCTGTATTCAATACATGTATAATCTTCATTTTCTCTACTTTCATTACTTATTTTTTATTCTATAAAGCAAATCCCATATTTCTGACTTGCTTTTTTTAATTCTTCTTTTTTTTCTCCTGTAACTTTTTGCCTTGTTGTATATTCTTGTCCAAAACAATTTTGACTATTTTGCAATTTTACTAATTTTTTTTGATATTCATCTACTGTGCCAATTTTTACTGCTGGATTTCCTGCAACAATTGTGTTTGCTGGTACATCTTTTGTAACAATACTTCCTGCTCCTATAATTGCATTTTCTCCAATTTCTACATTAGGTAATATTGTTACATTGGCTCCTACAAATACATTGTCATGAATTATAATTTTTCCAAATTTTGCTTTATCGATTAACTTTTTTGAGCTTGCATCATGAGCTAATAAAGTAACTCTAATTGAAAAAGTTACGTTATCTCCTATTTCTATCAAAAAACAATGTGTTGGGTCAATAAAACAGCCTTGCTGTTTACTAAAATTTTTACCTATTTTCAATCCTCTTTTTTCCAATATTTTAATTGGCACTTCTCTATTTATTAATGATATAATATCTTTTATAATACTCATTTATATTTCCTTTTCTTTTAATTCATATATCGTTTTGACTTCTTCTAGCACTTCTTTCATTTGATATTTTAGAGTACTTTTATATGAATTCCCTTTGAATTTTTCTTTTTTCTCATTATTCTTCATCATGTTTTTTATCTTTTCTATAAGTTCCTTTGAATTATTTTTTACTATATAACCGTTTACGTTATTTTCAACCAATTCTCTGTGTCCTCTATTATCAGTTGCAATAATGGGTAATTTCTTATACATTGCTTCCATTATATTTACAGGCAGTCCTTCCCTTATGCTAGATGCTAAGTAAATATCTGTAATTGATAACAGCTCATTAATGTCATTTCTTTTTCCTAATAATTTTATATTATTTTCTAAGCTTTGCTTTTTTATTATTTTTTGGTATTCTTCTGCTAATGGTCCAGTGCCTACTAATAACAACTTTATATTAGGAAATTCTTTTTTCAGCTCTTTTATTGCTTCTATTAACAAAATTTGATTCTTATTTTTATTAAGTTCGGCTACATAAGAAAAGACGATATCGTTTTTATTAATTCCTAATTCTCTTCTTTTATCATTTTTTTCATCTTCTAACAATTCTTTTTGGAACTTCTCTGTATTCATTCCAAC
The DNA here is from genome assembly GCA_949077355.1 of uncultured Clostridia bacterium. Classification (GTDB taxonomy): domain Bacteria; phylum Bacillota; class Clostridia; order TANB77; family CAG-508; genus CAG-269. The sequence continues at coordinate 24,047 of CARUQW010000009.1, forward strand.
ACCATTAATATGTTCTATTCTTTTTGCTTTTATTTTCTTCCTAGCTAATATAAAATCTTCTTCTGTTATAGTTATTAAACAATCTGTCCACTTTGCGCATATCTTCTCTATGGGATAATAAATAATCCAATTTAATAATGGCGCTCCTTTATAAAAATGGAAACCATGTGCTGTATAAATTACTTTCGTTCCTTTTTTTCTTGCCCTTCTAGCTGCTAATCTTGTTAGAACTCCTCCTACTGGTGTGTGACAATGAACTATTTCATATTGGTTATTATTAATAATTTTCTTTAATTCTTTGTATGTCTTCAAGTTATTTTTTTTCAGAGGAAATCTTTCAAATGGTAAATTATAATGTTTGTCGCAAAATTCTATTTTTTCCTCTCCTCTGCTTGCCACATGGACTTCATAGCCTTGTTCTTTAAACCATTTTAAATATGGAATATGAAAAGTATTAATATGTTTCGTTATGGTTGCTACAAATAAAACCTTTTTCACTTTTCTCTCCTTGTCTCAATTTAACTTTCTTGCAGGAATTCCTATATAAGTTCCTTCTTCTTCAATATCTTTTATTACTACTGCTCCTGCACCTATAATACATTTTTCTTTCACTTGAACATTGTTTTTTACAATAGCTCCTGCTCCTATATGTGTAAATTCCCCCACTTTTACTGTACCGGCATAAGGTGGCATTCGGAGAAACATGCACATAATCCTCTATTTTATTGTCATGTTCTACCACAGCTCCTGTATTAATAATACAATTCTTTCCTATTTTAGTATTAGAATTGATACATGCATTTGCCATAATAGCTGTTCCTTCTCCAATTTGTACTGCCATACCTATATTGCTATTTGGATGAATTGCAGTATAATAGTTTAAATTGTATTTTTCATAAATCATTTTTCTAGTATAATTATTTCCTATTGCTATTATAAAGCATAACTCTTTGTTCTCTTTTTGTAAATTGACACATTCTTCTATCTTCCCCAAGACCTGATGATTTTCTACTATATTAGTTTTCTTTTCCAAATTGTCATCTAGAAAGCCTAATAATTTATCTCCAGATTTTATAACAATATCTGCAATTACTTTACCATGACCACCTGCTCCTATTATTATTACTTCTTTAGGCATTTATTTTCTCCTTATTTCCTTTGAATTTTTCCATTGTTTCTGTATTATTACCTGAAATTCCTTCTTTTTTTAATACTTTTCCTATTGTCTTTATTATTATTTTTACATCTTTAAAAAGTGTAATTTTTTGTATGTATTCAATATCTTCTTTAAATTTTTCCTCCCAAGTAATAGAATTTCTACCACTTATTTGTGCCAACCCTGTAAGCCCTGGTCTAACATCATGTCTATGTTTTTGTTCTTCATTATAGAGTGGTAAATATTCTACCAGTAATGGCCTTGGCCCTACAATTGCCATATCTCCCTTTATAATATTCACTAATTCTGGTAATTCATCTAAACTAGTACTTCTTAAAAATTTACCGAATTTTGTTAATCTTTTTTCATCTGGGAATAGTTTACCATTTTCATCTCTTTCATCTGTCATAGTTCTAAATTTATATAAAGTAAAAATTTTTTCATCTTTCCCTGGTCTTTCTTGCTTAAAAATGGCTGGTCTTCCTAACTTCACTCTAACTAATAAATAAATTATTAGCATAATTGGCATTAATACAATAAATGCAATTAAACTTAATAAAAAATCTAATATTCTTTTTATATATTTTGCATACATTACTATCTACTCCCATAAACTTTTTATAATGTTGATAACATGCATTTGCTCCTCTGTTGTCATTTTGGTATCAGAAGGTAAGCATACACCTCTTTCAAATAAATCTTCTGAAATTGCTTTATCCTGTGCTTTAATAAAATCACATTTTTCAAACACAGGTTGTTTGTGCATTGGCTTCCATACTGGTCTTGACTCTATGTTTTCCTTTTCCAATGCTAACATTATATCAATTGGTTTTATCTTTGAGTTTCTTTTTAGCGTTATAACAGATAACCAATGATTTGGTTTTGTATTCTTTGGAATTGGTTGCATTTCTATGTCATCTATTTCTTTAAATTCCTCTTTATATGTATTATATATTTTTGTTTTTTGTTCTATTCTTTCTTTTAATACTTTTAATTGTCCTCTTCCAATTCCAGCTACAATGTTACTCATTCGATAATTATAACCTATTTCTTTATGCTCATAATGACGTTCTTTTTCTCTGCTTTGTGTTGCCCAAAATCTAACTTTTGCAATTCTTTCTTCGTCATTTGAAACAAGCATTCCTCCACCACTTGTTGTAATAATTTTATTTCCATTAAATGAATAAATTCCATATTTTCCAAATGTGCCTGTTTGTTTTCCTTGATAAGTCGCTCCTAAACTTTCAGCGGCATCTTCTATTAATGGCACATGGTGTTTTTCACAAATAACCTTTATTTCTTCTATTTTGGCTGGAGTTCCATATAAATGAACTACAATAACTGCTTTTGGATTTGGATATTTTTCAAAGGCTTTTTCTAGTGCTTTTGGATCCATATTCCAAGTTTCTTTTTCACTATCAATAAAAACAGGTGTTGCATTTTGGTATATAACCGGATTTACTGTTGCTGAAAAAGTTAATGTAGAACAAAATACAATATCTCCATTTTTTACATCTAATGCTTTTAGTGCCATGTGAATAGCAGCTGTCCCTGCTGATAGTGCAGCTGCCTGATTGCTTTCCACATAATTTGCCAACTCTTCTTCAAACTTATTTACATTTTCTCCTAGTGGTGCCACCCAGTTGGTATCAAATGCTTCTTTTACATATTGTTGTTCATATCCTTCTTTTGACATATGTGGTGATGCTAAATATATTCTTGATTTCAACTTTATTCCTTCTTTCCTAATCATGAATTTTTTTCTTGTTTTCCTTCTTGATACGTTGGAACAACATCTTTTATCGTTCTTTTAATCTCATCTTTTTGTTCATTCGTACACTCATGTAACAGTCTTTTCAATTCCGTCAATTTCTTTTCTATCTTATCTATATTAATATCCATAGGCTTTGCTACATAAATTTTATCATGTTTCGTTTGTGTTAACCCTTCTTCTGCCATTAATAATTCTTCATATAGCTTTTCACCTGGTCTAAGACCAGTTACCTTTATTTGTATGTCTACATTTGGTTCCAATCCAGATAATTTGATTAGATTTGTTGCCATATCATAAATTTTTACTGGTTCCCCCATATCTAAAACAAAAACTTCTCCGCCTTCTGCATAAGACATTGCTTGTAATACAAGTGATACTGCTTCTGGTATTGTCATAAAAAATCTAGTAATATCTTTATGAGTAACCGTTACTGGTCCACCATTAGCAATTTGTTTTTTAAATAATGGGACAACAGAACCATTACTTCCTAACACATTTCCAAAACGCACTGCCGCATATTCTGTTTGACTCACTTTATTTTTTGCCTGTATAATCATTTCACATAAACGTTTGGTTGCTCCCATGATATTGGTTGGGTTTACTGCTTTATCTGTTGAAATCAAAATGAATCTTTTTACTTGATATTCGTCAGCACAGTTAACAACATTGTAAGTTCCAAATACATTATTTTTAATGGCTTCTAATGGACTTGTTTCCATTAATGGTACATGTTTATGGGCTGCTGCATGAAATACTAAGTAAGGTTTAAACTCTTCAAATATTTCATCTAATCTTTCTTTTTCTCTTACATTTGCTACAATAGCATCAATTTCAATGTTAGGATAGTTGGTTTTTAATTCTTGCTCAATATCATATAAACTATTTTCATAAATATCGATGATAATCAATTTTTCTGGACAATATCTCACTATTTGTCGGCATAATTCTGAACCAATGGAACCACCTCCACCAGTTACTAATACTACTTTGTTTTCAATTAATTTGCCAATATTACTGTTGTCCAATTTAATGGGATCTCTTCCTAATAAATCTTCTATTTCTACATCCCTAAAACTATCCATTAATCTCTTATCTTTAATTAATTCGGCTGTTCCTGGTAATATTCTAACTTTACATCCTGTTTCTTGACAGATTTTTAAGATATCTTTTCTATCTTGATTTTTTATATTAGAAATGGTAAATAAAATACCCTCTACTTGATGTTCTTTACAAATTTTTGGTATATCATATCTTGTTCCTAATATGCGATTTCCGGATATCGCATAATTAACTTTATTAATGTTATCATCAATTAGACCTACTACTTCATAAGTCTCTTTCATCGTTGTTTTTAAAGTTCTTAATACAATTCTAGCAGCCTCTCCTGCTCCTATAATTAACACTTTTCTTTTCTTGTTTCCTTGTTGCTCTTCTGCTGATTGATAATTTTCTGTCAATATTAATCTTAATACAACACGATATCCAATAATAGTTGTTACAATAATTAAGGCTGCAATCATATTGGTTCTTGGGTTTACTATGTTAAATTTACCAATTATTTCTATTATTGTGATGCCTATATAAGCAATTAAACAAGCTACTATATAAATTAAATAGTCATTTCCATTTTCATATCTTGTGATATTCTTATAAGTTTTAAAGATGTGTAATAGTCCTGAATAAATAATAACTGCTAAAATAATTGTATTTATAATCGTTCGATTTATCTCTTTACTCATAATAAATGTATTACCAATTATTATTTCCGCTATGTAATAGGCTGTTATAATGACTATTACATCCATAATTCTTAACATTACATTTCTATATTTTTTTATTGTTTTCACTCTGTCTTTTCCCCTTTTTTTCGACATTTCCATTATTAATTATATACTTTTATGTCATTTTGTGCAATACTATTAAATATTTTTTTACATTTTTATTGGTCTAATGTTTACATAGTAAAAGAACTCTATTTCAAAATAGGATTCTTCATTTTTTATTTACGATATCCTGTTTTTTCTGCTATTTTATTACTAATTGTTTTCACTGTTTCTGATGGTTGGTAATTGGTCTCATTAAATACTTCATTATGTAATTTTGTTACATTATTTTCTAAAGTTATTGGCACTCCATACCATCTATCCATCGTAATCCCTTTTGTTTCATAAGGCCATCCTATGCTTTGTATAATTTTAAAGTTTGGAATGCTTGGAAACATTGCAAATATATCACTTGCTTTTATATTTGTATATACTTTTGGTAAAAGGGTATCTACTAATTTGTTTAATCTACTAATATCAAATGTTTTTACTTTATTAGCCACTGCTGTTAAGACATCTCTCATTCTTTCTGTTCTTTTATAATCTCCACCAGTTGCATATCGAATTCTTGCATACGTCAAAGCTTGTTCTCCTGTTAGTTGATAGGTTCCCGCTTTTGTAATACTAGGTATGTGCGGTACTTCTTCCGCTGTAATTGGCATGGTAATTCCATCTATACTGTCAATAATTTCTTTTACTGCATCAAAATTTACAGTTATAAATTCTTTGATATTCAAATCTAAATTTGTGTTTAGTGTACTAATTGCCAATGGAGCTGAACCATAAGAATAGGCATGTGTTATTTTGTCTAGTCCATGACCTTCTATTTGCACATAAGTATCTCTGTAAACAGATATTAGTTTTACTTCCTTTGTTGTATTGTTGATACTTGCTATGATAATGCAATCACTTCTATTTCCTTTTTCATAAGTGTCTTCTCTTGAGTCAATTCCAAAAATTGCTATATTTCTATAATTAGATAAGCTTGCTTCTGCTTGCGATGATACCATTAATTCTTCTTCTTTGATATCAATTCGTTGTAATTTATTTAATTTATCCTGAATGAACCAAAAAATTCCTCCTACCAATACTACTAGTATTATTATTAATATTAGTACTATTGTTCCAAATACTTTTAACCCTTTTTTCTTTTTCATTTTTATTTATTCCTTTCCTTATAAATAATTCTATTTTTTATCCTTTTAAGTACTTCCATTAATATTACTAGTAGTATTATTCCTAATGTTACCCCCATTGTATCAATCATAACATCTGTTACCTGTGCACTTCTTCCTGGCACAAACAATTGATGTATTTCATCTGAAATGGCATATAAAACACCTATATCCAAACTAATAAAAAATTTCTTATTTTCATTTATTTCATATGTATGTAACAATGCCATTCCTAAAAATCCTACTACTGTATAAATCAAAAAATGTGCCGTCTTGCGGATAATTTTTTCCGTTTTTTTAATTGTTTCATAATTACTGTCTGCTTCTTTTTGTTTTAGAAAAATTTTTGTAACTTTTGTACTCAATCCACTTGATTTTTCTCCATCTTGACTTGAAAATTGAAATATTATAAAAAATGTCCCCAATAATAAAACAATTAGTATTCCTCGTATTATATTTATTTTCATATTACTCCTTTGTTTATTTATAATTCATCTATGTTTTCTATAAATTTCTAATTTGCTATTTTATTTTCCATTCTAAATTTGCAATTTCATACTCAAACTTTTTGTGTTCCACTTCATTTTTGTCTAAATATTTATCTAATTTTTCATTCATTTCTCTTTGCTGTTTTGAAAAGCTTGTTTGTTGATTGATTAAAGTGGTCATATTAGTTGTTCCTATTTTATGAACTTCATTTTTTAATTCGCGAACTTCTTCTACTAATGGTTCTAATCTATCTACTTTCATTTCTAAGTTATCAACTTTTCCTACAAGCGGTTCTAATCTATTCACCTTTGTTCCTAAGTTATCAACTTTTCCTACAAGTGGTTCTAGTTTATCTACCTTTGTTTCTAAGTTATCAACTTTTTCCACAAGTGGTTCTAGTTTATCTACCTTTGTTTCTAAGTTATCAACTTTTCCTACAAGTGGTTCTAGTTTATCTACCTTTCCTATTAAAGGTTTCAAATTTTGCCATAATTCATCAATTGTCATATCCTATCTATCTCCTTTCCTTTTGAAATATTTATATCTTTTTGTAAAATTCCTTTTATTATAAAATTAATGAAATAAAATACATTTTGATATAAAATCTTTTAGAATTAAACTAACCTATTAGAATTAAATTTTATCTATATAAAAAACATAGATAAATTATGTTTGTATTTTAACATATTTATCTATGCTTTTCAAGTAATTTTTACATTTTATGTGGCATCTCTATACCAAGCAAATTCACACCTATTTTCAAAACCTTTCCCACACTATAAGTCAAATAAACTCTAGCATCCTGTAATTCCTTATCCTCTGTTATAATCTTATTTTCATTATAAAAAACACTAAAGGCTTTTGCCAAATCAATTAAGTATCTTGCTAAAATAGATGGTTCCTCTTTCATGGTTACTTGTGTTAAAATGTCCTCAAAAGAATAAATCAATTTAATAACATTTTGTGAATAGGTATCCAACAATTTTTCTTCCTTTACTTCTTCTATTTTTGGCAAATATCCTGCTTTTTCTAACACACTCTTGGTTCGTACATACGTATATTGAATATAAGGTCCTGTTTCTCCTTGGAAGTTCAATACATTGTTCCAGTCAAATACTTGGTCTTTTATGATGGTATTTGCTAAATTATTGAATACAACTGCTCCTATTCCAATCTTTTTAGCTTCTACTTCTAAGTCTTGCATTTCTGGATTTTTTTCTTTTATAATTTCTTCTACTCGATTCATTGCTTCTGCTAGCAAATCTTCTACTTTGATTACATTTCCTTCTCTTGTTGACATTTTCCCTGTACTTAAATGTACCATACCATATTGCACATGTCTTAAACCTTGTTTGCATTTTTCATCTATATCTAGATATTGAGCTACTTCAAATAATTGTTTAAAATGCAAAGCTTGTTCATAGGCTACGATATATAAAGTTTTGTCAAAATGATAAGTTTGTGCTCGATAGCGAATGGCTGCCAAGTCTCTTGTTACGTAAATACTAGAACCATCTGATTTTTTTATCATACACACACCTAATCCTTTATCTTCTAAATCAACAATTTGTGCTCCTTCGGATTCTTTTAAAACCTGTGCTTCTTCTAATAATTCATAAATTTTATTCATTTTGTCAATATAGAATGATTCTCCAATAATGGCATCAAATTTAATTCCTAGCATATCATAAATTTTTTGGAATTCTTTTAAGCTTATCGCCTTAAATTTTTCCCATAATTCTATGCAGTAAGCGTCTTTTTGCTCTAATAATCTAAAATTTTCTCTACATGCTTCTAATACGCTTTCGTCTTCTTTGCATAGTTCATTGATTCTAACATATATTTTCATTAATTCTTCAATTGGATTTTCTTCTAAGTTATACTCATTTCCCCATCTTTTATAACCTTCAATTAATTTACCAAATTGTGTACCATAATCACCTAAATGGTTCATTCCAATTGTATGGTATCCCAAATATTTATATACATTGTATAGTGCTGCTCCTATCACAGTCGTTCTTAAATGTCCTATATGGAATGGTTTTGCAATATTAGGAGATGAATATTCTACTAATATTGTTTTTCCTTTTCCTTTTTGAGATTTTCCATATTCCTCATTTTTCGCTATTTCTGTTAGTACTTCTTTGGTTAATACTTGTTTATTTACAAAAAAGTTTAGATACCCTCCTAATACTTCTACTTTTTCTATCTTTGTGGTATCTATTTCTATTTTTTCTTTTATTTCATTTGCTATTTGTGGTGGTGCTTTTTTTAATTCTTTCGCAAGACGAAAACACGGAAAAGCATAGTCACCATTTTTAGTGTCTTTTGGTATTTCTAGATAGGTTTCTAATTCTTTTTCATTTAATTCAATTACTTTGGCAATTTGTTTTGCGATTTCTTGTTTGAAGTTTATCATTTTTTTCTCCTTCTTGATAATTTATTGGTTTAACATTTGTCTTGCAAATTCTGTTAAATCCTCTAGATGGTTTTCAATTACCTCTTGTAATATCTCGTCATCTACTTCTCTGTAAGCATGTACAGCAATATTTCTAAAACCAATCATGCCTTTCATATTTTTTAATGTTTCCTCATTTATCAAATGATTTTGATACAAAATCTCAAATGCATCACTATTAGAATGTGGCATTCCAAGTGCTTTGGTTGAAACAACATAAGTAGCTATATCCATAACTGCTTGGCAGGCTCTTTGTAAGTTTAATACAATTGCATCATTTCTTCTATAATCTTCTAGATTATATGGAGTTCCTTCATATTCTTCATTTATTCTATTGATGCATTTTTCTATTGTTTCATATTTATTTAAGATAACTAGTTTATTTTCCATAGATTTTTCCTCCGTTCTTTATTCTTTCTATTATAGTTTTTCTACTTTCGTTTAGGTCAAAATATTGCTGGCACATGTCTAATTTATATAACTCAAATTTTAATTGTTCTTTGCAATATAAGATTTTCCCATTCATTAATATTTCGTATCTAAAATCATCATTTATATAATCTAAATTAATTAAGTCTACATCTCTTTTTATCGTTTCTTCTAATTCTAATCTAATTTCAAATATTTCTTTCTTAGAAATTTTTCTATTAGGTTTAATGGCAATGTCAATATCACTTTCTGCATTTTGTGTTCCTCTTGCGTAACTGCCAAATAATAAGATAGCTTCACAATCTACTTTTTTTAAAATTGTTTCTTTTATGATTTTTCGTTTTTCTTCCATAGGATTTTTCCTCATTTCTATTCTTACTATTGTCTTCTATTATATTATTTTTCCACTGAAAAGTCAATAAAAAGTATGGATTAGAAATTATTAAGATATATTCAAAGTAACTGCTAATTAACCTATTTTCAATAAATTCTTCGGTATCCTCAAAAACAATAGAAATTCTAAAATCATTTTACGGGTCCTTTCTAAGACAAGTTTGAACTCTTACTATAAAATGATTCAAGAATTTCTAATTATGTTTTCATCACATTCATCATTTATTTCAAATAGGTTAATTAGCAGTACTTTTTTCTATATAATTCCAAGAGTCTTGGCACATGTCATCTAAGTTTTTGGTTGCTTCCCAACCCAATTCTTCTTTTGCTTTTTGTGGTTCTGCATAACAAGTTGCAATGTCTCCTGGTCTTCTTGGTGCAATTTTATAAGCTACTTTTTTTCCTGTTGCTTTTTCAAATGCTTTTACCATATCTAGAACACTGTAACCTGTTCCTGTTCCCAAATTGTAGATATATAATCCTTTTCCTTCTTTATCAATTTTGTTTAATGCTTTTAAATGTCCTTTTGCTAAATCCACTACATGGATATAATCTCTTACTCCTGTTCCATCTGGGGTGTCATAATCGTTTCCAAATATGGATAATTCTTTTAATTCTCCACTTGCTACACGAACAATATATGGCATTAGATTGTTCGGAATTCCTTGTGGTTCTTCTCCAATTAATCCACTTTCATGTGCACCTACTGGATTAAAATATCTTAAAATACAGATATCCCATTCGTTATCTGAAGCATAAATATCTTTTAATATTTGCTCAATAAATAATTTGCTTGTTCCATATGGATTCGTTGTTCCTCCTGTTTTACAGTCTTCTGTTAAAGGAATTCTTTCTGGTTCACCATAGACAGTTGCAGATGAACTAAAAATAAATTTTTTGCATCCATATTTTTTCATGGTATCTAATAAAATTAATGCTCCCGAAACATTGTTAGTATAGTATTCAATTGGTTTTTGTACCGATTCTCCTACTGCTTTGAATCCTGCAAAGTTAATAACTGCATCAATTTCGTTTTCTTCAAATACTTTTTCTAATTTTTCTTTATCCATATAATCCATTTCATAAAATTTAAATTCTTTTCCTGTTATTTTTTTGATGGATTCTAATACTTGTGGATTACTGTTTGAAAAATTATCTATGATGATAATTTCTTTTCCTTCTTCTAATAATTCAATTGCTGTGTGACTACCAATGTATCCTGCTCCTCCTGGTAATAAAATTGCCATTTTTATTCCACCTTTCCTTTGTTCATTTTCTTTATTATGATACCTTCTTTCGTATCTTTTATCTCATATCCTTTACTTTGAATTAAATCTCTTAACTCATCTGATTTTGCCCAATTTTTATTTTCTCTTGCTTGTTTTCTTTCTTCTACTAAGTTTAAAATTTCTTGTGAAATTTCTTCTTGTTGTTTTTCGATTGGTTGATTGATTTTCAATCCTAAAACTGTATCAAATTTAGCTAATAATTCTGCTATTTTAGGTGATTTCTTTTCTTGTTTTACAGTATCCCAAACAACTCCCATCGCAAGAGGCATATTTAAATCATCATTAATTGCTTGGTGAAATCTTTTTTCTAATTCTTCCATTGTGCTATCTTCTATTTCGTCTTTTCCTGTTAAATGTAACTGATATCCATTTTTCAATCTTTCTAAAGATTTAGCAGCTGCATCCATTCCTTCCCAAGTAAAGTTCAATTTATTTCTGTAATGGCAAGAATAACTAAATAGACGATATACTAATGGACTATATCCTCTTTCTAGTATATCTTTGATAAGATATACATTTCCTAAACTTTTTGACATTTTTCCATTGTCTATTAGTAGGTATTCTCCATGAACCCAATAATTTGCTGGGACTTTTCCACAAATACCTTTACTTTGTGCTATTTCGTTTTCGTGATGTGTTGGTATTAAATCAATTCCACCTGTGTGTATGTCAAATTGTTCTCCTAAGTATTTTCTTCCCATTGCTGAACATTCTATGTGCCAACCTGGGTAACTTGGTCCCCATGGGCTATCCCATTTCATTAGATGGTTTTCTGGTGCTTTTATCCATAATGCAAAATCATATGGGTTTCTTTTTTCTGGGTCAACTTCTACTCTTGCTCCTGCTTTTTGTTCTTCTATATTTAAGTTTGATAATACTGGATATTTGTCTAATTTTGATATATCAAAATATATTGCTGTTGATGTTTCATATGCGAAATCCTTTTTTACTAATTCTTTAACAAATTCTAGCATTTCTTTGATATGGTCTGTTGCTTTACATACTATTTCTGGAGTTTCTATATTTAACATTGCTAAATCTTTAAAAAATAACTTTGTATAATGTTCTGCTATTTCATATGGTGATTTATGTTCTTCTCTTGCAGATTTTAGCATTTTATCTTCACCTTCATCAGCATCTGAAACTAAATGACCAACATCTGTTATATTCATTGCATGTTTTATTTTATATCCATTGTAACGTAACACTCTTCTTAAAACATCTTGAAATATATTTGTTCTCATATTTCCAATTGTTGCGTCTTTATATACTGTTGGCCCACAAGAATACATTCTTATCTCTTTATTATCTAGTGGTATAAATTTGTCTTTGTTTCTTGTTAATGTGTTATATAAGTATATATCCATATCTACTCCTTTTCTTGTTCGAAATTGCCAAAAGGGACGGTCCTTTTTGGCAATTTTC
>CARUQW010000010.1:0-20698 GCA_949077355.1 uncultured Clostridia bacterium
TCCCTCAATTAAATTGATACCTTTTAATATTATGAATGATGAAAACTTAAAAAAGCCTATTTCTAATAAAGAAACTAAAAAGGTTTACCCTCTTACAAAAGAAGAAAGAGTAAAACTTCAAAATATATTAGATAATGAAGAACGTAATCACCCATATCGCAATATAGTAAAATTGGAATGGATAACAGCTATGAGAGTAGGCGAAACATTAGCACGTTCTAAAGATGACATAGATCAAGATATAACTAAACTTCATATTCACAATACCCTTACTAGAGATAAAGAACGGAAATATTATATTAGGAAAACATACAAAAACCTTTAACAAGCAAACAGGAATTGATGAGGGAGAAAGATATTTTCCTTTATCTTCTGACTTAAAAGAAATTATAGAAGAAGAATTAGCAAAAACAGAAACCAATACTTACAAATTATTGTTTTGGGACTACGAGAATAACACTTTTATATCTGGAAATGAAATAAATTCATGGCTTGATAGAATTAACAAGAAATATAAAATTTCTTCAAAAAAATTACATAATCATAGGTTGCGCCATGACCGTATTACACAATGGAAAGAAGCTAAAATGGATATGAAAGCTATACAATATTTAGCAGGTCATGTTGAGGGAAGTTCTGTTACAGATATTTATATAGATGTTTCTCCAGAATTTGTTTTTGATGAATTAAAAAAAGCAGTTTAAAATCTCTACTGCATTACTATTGCATTACTTTTATAAAAATAAGCCTTGTAAAATACTGATATTTCAGTAATTACAAGGCTTATTTAATTTGGTGCGGTTGAAGGGACTCGAACCCCCACGTCGTTGACACTGGTTCCTAAGACCAGCGCGTCTACCAGTTCCGCCACAACCGCATATTTCATTAACGATATTAATAATAGCACACTTTTATACTATCTGTCAAGCAAATTTATACAAAATATAGAATTAATCCGCCAACCATTGCAAGTAAAAAACCTAAAATTTTTAATCCGCTGCGTTGCTTCATTTTGATCACCAAACCCAAAAAACCTTTTTGTCAATATACGAGCATCATAAATTAAAACAATTCCGGCTAAAACAAATAATACGCCAATTAATTTAATTATCACTTGTAACATTCTATCAACATCCTTTTTCTTTTTCCTTTTTTATGATACTATTTTTGTCATAAAAAGTCAAGAGAATCCCTTATTTTCTCATAAGGGATATTATAGCTCTATTCTTTTCATGAATTTGTCTTTCACTAAATCATTTAGTAAAATATTTTTTTGTTTTTCTAATTTAGGATCTTCTTCTAAAATTTGCATAGCAATTGCTTGAACCGATTTCAGAATGGGCATATCTTCAAATAAATTAGCAATTTTAAACTCTGGTAAACCATGTTGCATGGTTCCAAAAAAATCACCTGAACCTCTCAATTCTAAATCCTTTTCTGATATAACAAAACCGTCATTAGTACTACACATTACTTTCATTCTTTCTCTTACTGTTTCGCCTTTTCCTTCGTATTTTAATATACAATAAGACTGATAATCCCCTCTTCCAACTCTTCCTCGTAACTGATGTAATTGTGCCAAACCAAATCTTTCAGCATTTTCAATTACCATGATATTACTATTCGGAACATCTACACCAACTTCAATTACTGTAGTAGATATTAAAATATCAATTTTTCCCAACTTAAACCTTTCCATGATTTCATCTTTTTGTTTTGGTCTCATCTTACCATGAATATATTCTACTTTATATTGTGGAAACACTTCTTTTTGATAATTTTCATATAGTTCTTCTACTGACTTTAAATCTAATTCTTCATTTTCTTCTACTAATGGACAAACAATATAAGCTTGACGACCATCTTTTATTTGTTTCTCAATAAATCCATTCACTCTTTCTGTCATTTTTTTATTGACAGCAAAAGTTTCAATCTTCTTTCGATTTGGTGGCAATTCATCAATAATAGAAATATCCAAATCTCCATATAAAATCAATGCTAATGTTCTTGGAATAGGAGTAGCTGTCATTACTAATACATCTGGATTTTTTCCCTTTTCTGCTATTTTTGTTCTTTGCTTTACGCCAAATCGATGTTGTTCATCTGTTACAACTAATCCCAAATTTTTAAATACTACATTTTCCTCTATGATAGCATGAGTTCCAATCAAAATATCAATTTCTCCATTAGCTAGTCTTTCTAGCAATTCTTCTTTTTTCTTCTTTGAAATTCCCGAAATTAATAGTTCACATCTTATATCTAATTCTTTTAAGGTCTTTTCAAAATTCTCTAAATGTTGTGTTGCTAGTATTGCAGTTGGTGCCATAATAGCTGCTTGATAGCCACATTTTACTGCTTTATAAGCGGCACACATAGCTACTACTGTTTTTCCAGACCCAACATCCCCTTGTAATAATCGATTCATAGAAGTTTCTGCTTCCATATTACAATCAATTTCTTCTAATACTCTAAGCTGCGCTTTTGTTAATTGAAAAGGAAGTTTATTAATTACATCTGACATCTTCACATTTTTATCAAATGAAATTCCTTTTTCATCATTTCGATAGCTATTTTTTAATTGTAATAAAGCCAATTGTGTAGATAATAATTCTTCAAAAACAAATCTTTTTCTAGCAATCTCAAAATCTTTTAACTCTTTTGGAAAGTGAATTTCTTTCGTTGCTTCATTGATTCCCTCCAAATGATAATTTTCCAATAAATAATCTGGTAACGTTTCTTGTAATTTTCCCTCTATCTCTGCTAGTCCACTCTCCATAATTCTTCTTAAAACATTTTGTGATAATTGATATGTTAGAGGATACAGTGGAATAATTTTTCCCGTATTAAAATTTGTTCCCTTATCATCATATACTGGCGAAGTCATAGTAACTTTTCCAAAATTATTGGTTATTTTTCCATAAAACTTATACTTTTGTCCAACTTCAAATTTGCTTTTTAAATAGCTTTGATTAAACCATGTAATGGTGCAACTTCCTGTTTCATCTCTAACTAACAATCGTTGCATTGTTTTGCCTTTTAATCGAACTTCCGAAACTCTTCCACAAGCAATCACTTCAATTAAAACTTCATCACCATTCACACATTCTGCAATTGCTTTTGGTTTACTTCTGTCTTCATATGTTCTTGGATAATAAGTAATCAAATCTTTTAATGTAAATATTCCTAATTTATTTAACAATTGAACTCGATTAGGACCAACTCCTTTGATGTATTTTACATCTTTATTTAAATCCATCTTTTCCTCCTAAAAGGGGATTAGAGGGACGTTCCTCTAATCCCCCTTTTCTAAATTTCTACTCAAATCTTTAATAATTTAAAGTCTAAACTATCTGCACTTACCAATTTAAAATCAATTCCATAATATGGTCCTTCTACAGCCTCTTTAATCGATGTACTATGCAAATGCCCATAATAACATTTTTTTATATCATATTTCTTCATGATTTTTACAAATTCACTCATTTCATTGTTTACTAAATTACTTTTAATGATAGGTGGATAATGTAGAAATACAATTATTTCTTTTTCTTGTTCTTGCTTTATTTTTGTAGCTTCCTGCAAAGATAATTCTAATCTTGCTACTTCTCTTTTTAATAATTTTCTATCTTCTCCTTCTTCATTTTGTCCCCAGCCTCGTGTTCCTGCTATAATATAATTTTCATATTCATAGGCAGTATTATAAATAAAATCTATATTTTCAAATTTATTTTCTGCTAAAAATTTTCTCATACTTGTTAGTGTTGTCCACCAATAATCATGATTTCCTTTTAATAATAATTTTTTCCCTGGTAAATTATTTAAATAAGAAAAATCTTCATAGGTGTCTTTTAAATAGGTTGACCACGAAAAATCACCTGGTATTACTACTAGGTCATTTTCTTTTACTTTCTCGTTCCAATCCTTCCTTATTTTTTCTTCATGACCTTTCCAATTCTCACCAAATATCCCCATCGGCTTATTTTCATGAAAAGATAGATGAAGGTCTCCTATGGTATAAATTGACATCTATTTTCTCCTTACTTTTTATAATTTTAGATTTGGTACTGCATTTAAATTCAATGTACTTCTGTTCCCTGCTATATAATTATAATATCCTGCTGAAGCTATCATCGCTGCATTATCTGTACATAATTTTAGGTCTGGCATATAAACTTGAATTCCACTTTTTTCTAATTCTAGAAATTCTTTTCGAATATAGGAATTACTAGACACTCCTCCTGCTAATGCAATTGCCCTTACTCCCGTTTTCTTGATTGCTTTTTCTACATTTTCCATTAAAGTTTCAGTTACTGTTTTTTGAAAACTAGCACACAAATCTGCTTTATTAATATCTGGTGTTTTATGATGTAAGTTAATAACTGCTGTTTTGATTCCACTGAAACTAAAATCTAACGTATCACCTTCAAAATGCGTTTTGGGTAATTCAATATTAGCCTGCCCTTCTTTCGCAAGTTTGTCTACTTTTGGACCTCCTGGATAGCCAAGACCTACTACCCTAGCTACCTTATCAAATGCTTCTCCTATTGCATCATCTCTGGTCTTTCCCAATACTTCAAACTCTATATAGTTTTTCACATGGATAATTTGTGTATTTCCACCTGACATCATAATACATAAAAATGGTGGTTCTAATTTCTGATGTGTTATATAATTTGCTGCAATATGTCCTTGAATATGATTCACTCCTACGAATGGAATTTCTTTTGCATATGCTAACGCTTTTGCATAAGAAACACCTACTAATAAGGCTCCCACTAAACCTGGTCCGTAGGTAGGAGTAATAGCTGTAATATCCTCCCATGTTACTTTTGCCTCTTCTAATGCTTTTTGAGTAACTCTTGAAATAGCCTCAATATGATTTCTAGATGCAATTTCTGGCACAACGCCTCCATATTTTTCATGAATTGGTATTTGTGTATCAATAATATTGGAAAGAACCTCTCTACCATTTTTCACAATGGCCACAGAGGTTTCATCACAACTTGATTCAATTCCGCATAGTTAATATATCTTTTCTCATTTTTACTCCTTCTATTCATTCCCAAGCAACAACTCTAAATTCCAAAAATCATTTGTGTTAAATTCATGATTCCTGTTGCTATCCAACTAATTGGTGGTGCTATCATCAAACTCGCTATTCCTGTTATCCAGATTACTACAAATACGATGTAAAATATTGTTTCATTGTTTCTAAACCATTGCTTTGCATTATATGGCAAAATGGCATAATAATTTTAGAACCATCTAGTGGTGGTAGTGGTATTAAGTTAAATACGCCTAATCCAATATTAATCGAAATAGCTGATGATAAAATTAATTTTATCACATTTCCAACTGTTGATAATAAAAATCCTACACTTGCAAATTTAATCAATGCTCCATAAGCTAATGCTAGTAGAAAAGCTAAAACTATATTCATTAATGGTCCAGCTACTGATACAATTGCCTCTCCTTTTTCCATTGAAATTTTTCTAGTATATTGTGTTGGATTAACATGAACTGGTTTTCCCCATCCAAATCCTGCCAATAACAACATTAAAGTCCCGATTGGATCTAAATGATCCAATGGATTTAAGCTTAGTCTTCCTTCATTTTTTGCTGTATTATCTCCTAATTTATAAGCTGCATATCCATGTGCAAACTCATGAAACGTAATTGCTAGTAATACTCCTGGTATACTAACTAATAAAGCAAATAAGGCACCTTGATTTGTAATATATTCTACCACTGTTGATAATACCATAATTGCTATTATGATATATACCATTCTCTTATCAAATGAAAAATTAAACATATATCTTCTCCTTTGTATCCCCTTTATTTTTGTATATTATATAGCAAAAACTGGTAAAAGTAAAGTTTTGCCTAAAAACTTTTATCAATTCGTCTTGTCTTTATGTAAAATATATGGTAAAATATGGCTGTTAACACATAAACTTCACATAGAAGGAGGTATCATTATGAGATTATCAAGAGGATGTTTTTCAACCATGCGGGAAAGGATTTCTGATGGAACACTTGCCCAACAAATTTTAATGCAAAGTGGTCAGCTAAAACAATATGCAAGCGGAATTTATGGTAAAAATAATTTCCTAGTAAAAGCACAGACTAATATTGAGAACATCATTCGGGAAATTCTTGAATCGTATGACTGTATAGAGGTTGAATTTCCACTTCTTCAGCCAAAATCCATTTGGGATTCTTCTGGAAGATTTGATAGCTATCACGCTTCTGGTCAGATGTTTCATTGTGATATGCCTAATGGAACATTTTGCATGGCTCCTACTGCTGAAGAGGCTGCTATCGAATTTGTTCGAGACAAACTGAAGTCCTATCGGGATCTGCCAATTAATCTTTATCAAATTGGCTCCAAATTTCGGAATGAATTACGTTCCAGAGGCGGTTTGCTTAGGAGCAAAGAATTTATCATGATGGATGCATACAGTTTCCACGCTTCACAGGAATCTTTACAAGAAGAATATGACAGAATGCGTTCTGCTTACTTAGAAATATTTTCACAACTTGGTTTAAAAGTTGTTCCTGTTAAGGCTTTGAATGGCGACATGGGTGGAAATTACTCAGAAGAATTCATGTATATTTCAAATTCTGGAGAAGATACCATGTTAGTAAACGATGATTTTTCCATGGCTTTTAATACCGAATTATTACAAATGGAAAATGCCACGGAATATCTCAAGAACACCTATGGAATTAATACAAATCTAAACGAATTCCATATTGAAAGATGTATTGAACTTGGTCATATTTTCCAGTTAGGACAAAGGTATTCAAAGTCCATGCATTCCTATTTCACGAACAGCAAAAATGAAAAAATCCCTCACTTTATGGGATGTTATGGTATCGGCATTAGTCGGCTTTTAGCTGCTATTTGTGAAACCAATTGTGATAGTGATGGTATTATTTGGCCAGAATCTATTGTACCTTATACTACTTATATTGTTTACACAGACAATCGGCAAACAGTCGCAAATGAGCTTTATGATGAATTGCTTCATCATGGTGTTAAGGTTGTTATTGATGACCGTCCTAATCTATCATTTGGAGCTAAGCTAAAAGATGCTAAACTTTTTGGCTTTCCGTATATTGTTATCATTGGTAACAATTATCAAGATAACCTCATTTTTGAGGTAGAGATTAGTCAATTTCCTGGAAAACTGTATCCCATGATGTCAGAAGAATTAAAAGTTCTCGAAAAATCCTTGGGAATACTTAAAAACTCTCAAAAAATAATGATGCAAAGGAAATAACTTTATTTTGTCATTTCCTAAAAACCAACTTTCCCCAGTCACGTTATTTTGTGACTGGGGATTTCTTTTCATTTCTATAAAAGAAAAATTAAAAAAACGCTTGTCTTATTTATGTAAATGTGATATGATGAATTCATAATTTTTTGTAACTTTAGCTCTCTTTGTTTTTTAGAGAGTGTGTCGCACCAGTAATGGTGCTCTCCTAGAAAAAGGAGGTATTAAAATGAAAGAAACATTACCTAAATTCAGAGTACGTCACATCAGTAATGATGCTCTCCCAGAAAAAGGAGGTATTAAAACGAAAGAAACATTATCTAAGGTAGTATCATTCATTTTCTTTTCCCTACTTATCATTTCATTTTTTTCTTTTACATTTGGATGTTTTTTTGGAGGCTTTCTAAAAAAACAACCTCCATTACCAATGATAATTGGGGGAATCGGATTACTTATTGACCTTTTAGTTATAGGTCCAATATGGTATTATGTAAAGTTTGGAGCTTTTTTCTCTAACGACGATGTTGATTTTTGGGACTAAGCTAAAAGATGCTAAGTCTTTCGGCATGCCCCATGCAATCAAAATTTCCCCAGTCACATTATTTTGTGACTGGGGATTTTAAATATTTTTTATTTAATTTCTATCCTCTATACTCTGTATTATATCCAGGATTTTCTGAAGGTCTATAAGCATTTGGAAATTCTATATCTGCTTGAATGTCTAATACAATTTTTTGTAACTTTGGATAAATTTCATATGGATTTTCAATATCTAATATGATACTGTTTATACTTCGTGTACCATTCTTTGTACTCATTACAGCTCCTGTATCAATATAGATATCTCCAACTCCTAATATTTTGTCTATTACTCCAATTTTCAAATTTATATTTTTAATATCTTTATAATATATCGTCTCATAACTAGCCCCTACGATACCAGTTTGTATAATAATTCTTTTATCTGTTATATAATATTTTGTATTTTTCCATCTTTTATTAGCAGTCAAACAATTTCCAAGCCAAATCCATACAGGCATTAAATGAATCGCAAAAAATGGAATGATATAAAATAACATATCTACTATTTCTTCTGATTTTGATATCGGAATGATAAACATTGAGTCAAACAATAACCACATTAAAGCAAATGGCATCATCACTAAAATCTTATTGATAATAAATGCAGATTTTTTTGGTTTAGCACTCCACAAAACCGTCTCTCCTTCTACTAATGGACTGACTAATGTTTCTTCATAATTAATATACTTATCATATTTTAACATATCGTTTTTTTCCTTCTTTTTTATTTGGCTTGTTATATTTAACCTTAATAATCTAATCAACTTCCTTTAATACTTGTTCTATTGTTGATGTGTAACTTTGTAATTTTTCATCAAGTCTTTTTTGACATTTTTCAAATACTTGGACTAATTGTTCTAAACTTCCTGAAGTTTGAGCCTTATATAAAGCTTCTCTATATTCTTTATTATACTCGTCATCAATAGCAATTAAATCAATGTTATTTTCTAAACATTGTCTGAGTATGATAAATCTTCCTATTCTTCCATTTCCATCTTGAAAAGGGTGTATATGTTCAAACTTTTGATGAAAATCAGCTATAGCAAAAATATCTTTCTTGCTTTCTTTCCAATCTTCAAGCAAATTATATATACTATTTTCAACTAAATGCGGTTCACACAATTTTAAATCTGTCTTAGAAAGTCGATTCTCGTATTTCTTCCATTTTCCAATATTATCTATTTCATCGTCTACAGTTCCTTTTTTCAATAATCTATGCCACTGCCATAGTAAGTATTTATCAAATGCATCTTCTAGTGTATCTATTACATTGTCAAATAATTCTAATGAATTCTTAGTTTCTATTACATCGTCTAAAAAATGTTCACCGATTAACTCGTTTTTGCTCTAAAAGATCTATTAAATTCTCTTTGCTAAAAGTACTTCCCTCTAGCTTATTTGAATGATATAAATATTCTATTTTAATAGCATCATATACTGAATTTTTTATTTTTGATAATTTATGCATAGCGTTAATTGATATTTTCATATACTTTCCTCCCTTCCTATTTTTACTTTTGGAAATTCTTATTATAAATCTAACAAGATATATTCTAATTATTAATTTTTATACAATTTATTTATTTAAGAACTCTTCGTACACTGCTATTTCTAGCAAATTTTCCAATGTACTTTTACAATTATTCTTTACATTATTTTGTTTTTCTTCTAAATTATCCATATTTACTACTGAAATTATGTGTGGACTATATATTTTGTTATAATCTTCTTCACTCATTACACAATTTATATTCAAATCACAAATCATTTCATTACATCTATAATATGAATGGTAATATAAATTATTAAACATACTAGAGCATTTAGCTGTTACTGCTTCTCCTTTTTTTAAGCATTTAAGTAGAAATAATGCATTTATATGACAATTTCTATCTAAATTTCCATTTTCAATATATTTCACAACTTCTTTATTTTCAATATAATATTTGTTTGCAAAGAAAAAATTATATTTTCCAAAGCAAGATTTTATACTAACAGAATTATTTTTTTCATCATATACATCATTTATCATTCCTACAGCAATTAATCCATCTATAAAAGCTTGTGTATTACTCGCATTTTTTGTAATCTTTTTTATTGCATAGTCTAGATATGTTTTATGATTAAATGCATATTTACTTAAAATTTCATGAAATCCTTCAAAAAATTGCGGTTGTGCAATTGTTAATTGAAATAAAGAATCAAAAACTTCATAATCATTATGAGCAAATTTATTTTCTTTTCTAAAATCTACATTGCACAATACACTGTATTCATTGATAACCTTTTTTAAGATTTTTATCTGTTTTATTTCATTTTCTGATTCCCATTTATCACAAATCAAGTCCAAATCAATTTTTTCTTTCATTCTTTCCCCTTCTTGGTAATGCTATTTTAAGCTACTAGCTCATTTTTATTAAATTTTAATAGCCCCTTCGTTTTTATAAATTTGTTTAATTGCTTAGATGTCTACTATTACATAAATTATAAATCTCTACTAAAACCCATTAAGCATTATTAAGAGGTTTCATCGTTGGAAATAGCAACACATCACGAATAGATGCACTATCTGTTAATAACATAACCAATCGATCAATTCCAATTCCCAATCCACCTGTTGGAGGCATTCCAATTTCCAATGCTTGAATAAAATCTTCATCCATCATTCCTGCTTCTTCATCACCAGCATCTCTTGCTTCTACTTGCTTTTTAAATCTTTCATATTGGTCAATTGGATCATTTAATTCGGAAAATGCATTTCCATATTCACGTCCACCGATAAATACCTCAAATCTTTCCGTTAAACGTGAATCTTCTTTCTTTTTCTTTGCTAATGGTGATATTTCAATTGGATAGTCATAAATAAAAGTTGGTTGTACTAACGTTTTTTCTACATATTCATCAAAGAATAAACTAATAACATCTCCTCTAGTCTCTTTTGTTTTATCTGGTATTTCAATGTTTCTTTCTTTTGCCAATGCAACTGCTGCTTCATCGGTTTCAATTTGATTAAAATCTACTCCACATGTTTCTTTGATAGCATCAATCATGCTAATTCTTTTCCATCCTGGTGTTAAATCAATTTCTTGTCCTTGATAAGTTACTTTCGTTGTTCCATTTACCTTCATGGCACATTTTGAAAATAATTCTTCTACCATATCCATCATATCATGATAATCTGCATATGCTTCATATAATTCAATAGTTGTAAATTCTGGATTATGTCGAATATCCATTCCTTCATTTCTGAAAATTCTTCCCATCTCATATACTTTATCATAGCCACCAACAATTAATCTTTTTAGATTTAATTCTGTAGCAATTCTTAAATACATATCCATATTCAATGCATTATGGTGTGTTATAAATGGTTTTGCAGTAGCTCCTCCTGATATTGTATTCAACATCGGTGTATCTACTTCTAAATATCCTTTTTCATCTAAGATTCTTCTAATTTCTGTAATAATCTTACTTCTCATTTCAAATGTTTTCTTAACTTCTGGATTCATAATTAAGTCCACATATCTTTGACGATAACGTAAATCCACATCTTTTAAACCATGAAATTTTTCAGGTAATGGTCTTAATGATTTGGATAATAAGGTTACTTCTTTCGCATGTACAGAAATTTCTTCTGTTCTAGTTTTAAATACAAATCCAGTAATTCCAATAATGTCTCCAATGTCCCATGTCTTAAAAGCTTTATAACTTTCTTCTCCTAAGTCATTAATACTTATATAACTTTGAATTTTTTCATCACTATCTTGTATCGTACAAAAAGATGCCTTTCCCATAATTCTTTTAGCAATAATTCTTCCTGCTACGGTTACATCTTTTTGTTCAAATTCTTCATAATTAGCTTTAATTTCTCCAGCTGTATTAGTTCTATTAAATTTCGTTATTTCATATGGGTCTTTACCTTCTTGTTGTAATTCTGCTAATTTATCTCTCCTTATTTGCATTAAATGGTTAATATCTAATTCTTCTACTTCATTATTTTGATTTTTATTTTCTTGCATTCGAATCTCTCCCTTTTTATTTTTGTATATTATATAGCAAAAACTGGTAAAAGTAAAGTTTTGTCTACAAAAACGCCACAATTTATTATGTTATTCTCCTACTGTTACTGTTTTTTCTGCTGATATAACATCTCCATTTACTAATTGAACTTTATAATTACCTATTTTATCTACTACAAAGCTTACATCTTCTGTTGTATTCCAATGGTCTTGATTTTCCATTTGATAATAAACTTCCCACTTTTTGATATAACCACTATATTCTATATTAGAAATTGTAATTTTCCATTTGTTAGCTCCTACACTTTCTACATTAACATCAAAAGTTGGTTTACCTGTATTAGAATTTCTATATTCCACATTATATAAGCCATCTGGTAATTGTTCCAATGTGTAATATGCTCTTCCATCTTGCTTTAATCCCTGATAACTTACAACACTTCTTGTTTGAAGATTAACAAAAAAGCTCTGTTCTACACCTTCAATTCCTAAATTTTTAATCATGGCATTACTCCAATATCGATATCCTTCTTGTGAAACAATTCCAGATTCTTTAATATTAAATACCCTATCTGCTTGTGTTTTTATATCACCTGTAATTTCCTCGCCATATACCGTATCTTCATCTTTTTCTTGATAAATAGAGTTTACTTGTGTTTGCATTATTTTTAATTCGGTTGTAAATGCAGTTAACTTAGATGATTTTATTACTCTAACTCCACTATATGTTGCAACAGAAGCTAACATCGCTAATACAATAATTGTAATTACTAACGATATTAGTGTAATTCCTTTTTGTTTTTTCATTTGTTACCTCCCTGATTCTATTCTAATATACCTATTCATTATATCAAATAATCTATTATTGATAAATAGTTTTTTAAAATTTTCTGTCAAAAATGGATGACAAATAAATTTGTCATCCACACTTTTGCCATTATCGAAGTATTTTTACATTTACCTCTTCATTACAATACTTCTTTACTGCATCATACTCTCTTTCTGAAAAAACCCAAACAGAATCACCTGGTTCAACAACCCACAGAAAAAACTTAAACACGATAAGTTGTTCTTCTTTAAGATAATCTGGTGTGCATAAAACATAAATACCATTGTTTAATTCTGCAATGGCAAGCATTGCTGTTCCTTCTTCTGTTTCATAGTCATGAGTTAACTCAAAAATATACTCTTCATTAATTTTTCTGTTTCCTAACCGAGTTTCAAGTTTTCTTAAAGTTTTCTGTTTTTGGTCAATTTCTTCCTTAGAAAAATAGTTAATCATTGGCATCGTTTTTTCTCCTTTCAAATTCTTGTTGTTCACTGGTTTCCTATTGTATTCTCCTAAAAGGAGTTTATTGCATTCATCTAGATTTTTCTAGATTGGCTGGGGTACTAGGATTCGAACCTAGGAATGTCGGAGTCAGAGTCCGATGCCTTACCGCTTGGCGATACCCCAATATAAAGTAAGAATACTGTATTAGTATATCACCTTATTTATCTTTTGTCGAGCTTTTCCGTAAAAGATATTTCATAAATTTAATAATATCTCTTCACACTTTTTGTAATTTGGTAAGTAAGTTTCTAACATTTTGAAAAATGCTTTTGTGTGATTTTTATGTTTTAAATGACAGTATTGATGTAAAACAATATAATCAATTACTTTACGATTATATTTAACTACTTCTGGATGAATTGTTATTTTTTTATCTTCACATTTTCCTAATGTTCTCATTTTTTTAATTTCATATTCCTCTGGTGCAAAGCCTAACATAATTCTTGTTTTTTCCATTGCTCTTTCAATTTCTACTTTGGCAATTTGTTCGTACATTTTTTCAATTGCTAAATCTAAAATTTCTTGGTTATTCATTTTTTTATAGCGATTAGGAAGTGATATTTTTATGGTTTTATCTTCTACATCTAGTTCCGTAATTTTTGTGTTTTTATATACAATTTTCACTTTGTAATCCATTCCCAACACTGGTACTGGATGTCTTTCAAGTGTAGTATTATTAGCTGTTTTAATGATTACTTTTCTTTTTACTAAGTTCATTTCTATCACTCCTTATTAAAATCTAAAATCAAATTTCCGTTCTTCGAATTATTGTTCGCTTTTGTTGTTCTCATTTTATCTTTTATTTTATTTTTTGTCAATACCTTTTTTTAATTTTTTAATTTTTTTATTTCTTTTTTCTATTTTTTATAATATAATTTCTTTATAATACAGATGTAAGTACATTTGCATGACCATACTCTTTTTAGGAGTGATTTCAAAAATGAAAAAAATTTTATTTAAAGGCTGTGGTACAGCTATTAGTACACCTTTTGATGAAAATGGTGTGAATTTAAAAGAATTTGAAAGGCTGGTAGAAAATCAAATTCAAAATAAAGTAGATGCTATCATTGTTTGTGGAACAACAGGAGAAGCTTCTACTATGACAACAGAAGAAAAAATAGCAACGATTAAATGTGCTGTAAAAACTTCTCATGGAAGAATTCCAGTTATTGCAGGTACGGGAGGAAACAATACGAAGCAAGTAATTGCTTACTCGAAAGAAGTAGAAAAACTAGGAGTAGATGGACTTTTAGTTGTTACACCTTATTATAACAAATGTACACAAAATGGATTAATCGAACATTATAAAGAAATTGCTAAAAATGTCTCTTTACCAATCATACTTTATAATGTACCTAGTAGAACTAGTGTTAATATTGAACCTCACACTTGTTTTGAACTTTCTAAAATAGAAAATATTGTTGCTATTAAAGAAGCTAGTGGAAACTTATCGCAAGTTGCTGAAATTGCTTATTTATGTGGCGAAAATCTATCTATCTATTCTGGTAATGATGACCAAATTTTGCCAATTCTTTCTCTTGGTGGTATTGGTGTAATTTCAGTGTTATCAAATGTTATGCCAGACTATACCCATACTATGGTTCAAAATTTTTTAGATGGAAAAATTAATACTGCCACCCAAATGCAATTAGACGCTATTCCTCTGATTAAGGCTTTATTTAGTGAAGTAAACCCAATTCCTGTAAAGGCTGGTTTAAATATGATTGGTTATAACTTTGGAATTCCTAGGTTGCCTTTAACAAAATTAAGTCAAGATAAAGAAAAAATACTACAAAATGAATTATCAAAATTAATAAATTAAAGATAGGAAAGGATGTAAAAAAATATGTTAGAAGTAATGGTAAATGGATGTAATGGTAAAATGGGGCAAATCGTTTGTGATTTAGTGGAACAAAATGAAAATTTTATTTTAAAATGTGGATTTGACAAAAGTATAACAGGTGAATTCGCTTTCCCTGTCTTTCATAAAATAGAAGATATTACAGAAAAACCGGATGTTATTATTGATTTTTCTGTTCCAATCGCCACTCTTCATATTTTAGAATATGCCGTAAAAGAACACATACCTGTAGTTATTGCTACCACTGGATTTTCAAATGAAGAAGAACGATTAATTGAAGAATATAGCAAACAAATTCCTATTTTTAAATCTGCTAATATGTCTTATGATATTATGATTATGAAAAAATTAGTTCAATGGCTTGCACCTCTACTAAAGGATACTGACATTGAAATAACGGAAACCCATCATAATCGAAAAATTGACAGTCCAAGTGGCACTGCTCAAATGCTTGCTGATACCATCAATTCTACGCTTCATAACACGTTACATTGTGAATACAATCGACACAATAAACGTGAAAAAAGAGATAAAAATGAAATTGGCATGAATTCTATTCGTGGTGGAAATATTGTTGGCGAACATACCATTCAATTTTTTGGAGAATTTGAAACTTTTGAGTTAAAACATACTTCTTATTCTCGCAATGTTTTTGCAGAAGGTTCTTTAAAAGCTGCTAAATTTCTTATCAATATGCCAAATGGCTTATATAATATGGAGGATATGTTTAGTATCTAACAAAAAAAGAAAAACGTTGTAATTAGCGTTTTTCTTTTTTATTAATCCTTATTTTTTGGTAATCGTAAAGTCATATACATTTGAACTATCAAATGATGCACTTGTACTAAATTTCATACTTTTACCTTGTTTTAATTCTCCTATATACGCTTCCATCGTAGCAATCTCTTTTCCTTGTTTGTCTAACATTTTAATAAGTGCTACATAGCCACCTTGTTCTGTAGTAGAATTATTATTTACAGTTCCTATTAACATAGTTTCACCATCTTTTTCTGTTAATTGAATATTTGTAATTTCCATACCATCTAACTTCTTTGTTTCATGAAGTTTATCACTTTTGTTTAGTTTCGTGCCATCATCATACATCTCTGTGGTTCCAGTCTCTTTGCTAGTTTGTGTGTTAGTTTCCTCTTGTTTGTTCTTTCCGCTGTTACTCATAACAATTGCTATAATAATAACTACTACTGTAACAACTACTAAGATTGCTATCATCTTTTTCTCATTGTCTTTCATTCTAATTTCCTCCTTTGTTTTTACTAGACTTATTTTACTTCTAAACGATTCATCTGTCAATAGTAAACTCATTAAAAAATTGCCAAAAAGGTCCGTCCCCTCTGGCAATTTCTGGCAAAATTCTATTCTTTTTCAGCTTTTACTTCTTCAACTGGTTCTTCTTTTACCGTATCTACTGTTTCTTGAACGGTAACTTCTTGTGTTTCAACAGCTGGTGCTTCTTCTGGAGCAGATTCTACAGCTACTTCTTCTGCAACTGGTTCTTCTACTATGTCTTCCTTGATAACGATCTCTCTGTTTTCAATTCTAGCTCCTATTTGTTCTTTTGTCTTAGCAGCTTTACCAACTCTATCTCTTAAGTAGAATAATCTAGCTCTTCTTGCTTTACCTACTCTTACTAATTCTACTTTTTCAACTAATGGAGAATGTACTAAAAATGTTTTTTCAACACCTACACCGTAAGAAATCTTTCTAACTGTAAATGTTTGATTTACGCCTCCACCTTGTACTTTAATGATAATTCCTTCAAATACTTGGATTCTTTCTTTGTTTCCTTCTTTTATTCTTACGTGTACTCTAACGGTATTACCAACTTTTAATTCTGGTATTTTGTTTTTTAATTGTTCATGTTCAATAGATTTTATAATATCCATTTTCGAATTCCCTCCTTCTTTTTAATCGCGAGCGGTGCTTTCTTGTAGCACTTCGTTTACTTATTTTTTAATAAATCTGGTCTTTTCCTTTTAGTTATTTCTACAGATTTTTCTTTTCGCCATCTTTCTATCTTTTCGTGGTGACCTGATAGTAATATTTCTGGAACAGATTCTCCTTCAAATATTTCTGGTCTTGTATATTGTGGATATTCTAGAAGTCCATCTGAAAAACTTTCTTCTTGAATAGAATCTTGTTTTAAAACGCCTTCTACATATCGGCTAACACTATCAATTAATACCATAGCTGGAATTTCTCCACCGGTTAATACATAGTCACCAATTGATATTTCTTCATCCACAATCTTATCTAACACTCTTTGGTCAATTCCCTCATAGTGTCCACAAAGTATAATAAGATGATTTTCTTTACTTAATCTTTCAACCATTTGTTGGTTTAATGTTTTTCCTTGTGGGGACATGTAGATAACTTTAGCCTTTTCTTTGTGAAGCGATTGATAAGCTTTATAGACTACATCTGGTTTCATTACCATTCCTGCACCACCACCATATGGAGTGTCATCTACTTTTTTATGTTTGTCTTCTGAAAAATCTCTAATATTGATTAAATTAATATCAATTCGTTCTTTTTCTACTGCTTTTCCAATTACACTTGTTTTCAATGGTTCAAACATTTCAGGGAAAAGCGTTAAAACATCAAATTTCATTGTTTCCTCCCTATTTACATTAAACCTGGTATAAGATGAAATATTATCTTTCCACTTTCCAAATCTACTTGTTTTAAAACTTCTGGTAAACCTGGCAACAGAATTTGTTTTCCTAATTCATCTTTTATTACATATATATCATTACTCCCTGTATTAAAAATATCATCTATCTTTCCCAGTAATTGTCCCTCATCGGTATAAGCTTCCAAACCTAATAAATCTACGATATAATAAACGCCTTCTTCTAAAGGTTCTTCCTTCCTTCTATCCACCAATAAGTAGCTTTGACGCAAAAGGTCAGCTTCTTCTGGTGTATCAATACCTTTTAGTTTCATTAATACCATATTTTTATGGTATTTTACCTCTTCGATTTCATATTCTTTTCTACCTTTTCTATTTTCGATATATATGGTTTCTAATTTATCAAATCGGTTAATATCATCAGTAAAAGGTTTGATTTTTACCATTCCTTTAATTCCAAATGTATTTACAATTTGACCTATTTCAAGATACTTTGTCATATTCATAAACTCCAATTATCCAATAAATTCAACTGAAACTCTTTTTTGTTCTTTAGCACCTACAGATTTCATTACAGTTCTAATAGATTTAGCAAGTCTACCTTGCTTTCCTATTATTTTTCCCATATCACTATCTGCAACTTTTACTTCAAAAACAATCGATTTTTCTCCATCAATTTCCTTGATTTCAACAGTTTCTTTATTATCTACTAAGTTTAAAATAATCGTTTCTAAGATATCTTTCATGTTAAAGTCCTCCATTTTTAAAAAGTGGTTACTTTTGTGCCTGTCCCAAAACTATCCACTCGTCTTAAGCTTTTTCAATTAAAGCTTTAACTGTGTCTGTTGGTTTAGCACCATTTTTAATCCATTTTTCTACTTTTTCTTTGTCTAAACAAATTGTTGCTGGTTCTGTCATTGGATCATAGGTTCCTAATTGCTCAATTATTTTACCATCTCTTGGGCATCTTGAATCTGCCACTACAATATGATAAAATGGAGCTTTTTTCTTTCCTTGTCTTTGTAATCTGATTTTTACCATTTTTTTCACCTCCATTAAATTTGCAGGGATTTGAAGGACGTTCCTTAAAATCCCTGTTTGGGGATTTCGGCTTTCCCTTAAAATCACCTTATTTATATTTGTATTAGTTATCCGTAATTTGTTTTACTTCAAACGGCTAACTTAAAACTTAATAACATAATTTATTAAAATTTAAAATTCTTCAAAGCATTTTCGTCTATTCCATTTAGTAATTTTTTCATACCGCCTTTATTATTTTTCATTTGCTTCATCATTTTTTGTGTCATTTCAAATGATTTGATAAATTTGTTGATGTCTTGTACAGATGTTCCACTTCCCTTTGCAATACGCTGTCTACGACTAGCATTCAAAATTCTAGTATCCCTTTTTTCTTTTTTGGTCATAGAACAAATGATAGCTTCTATTTTTTCAAATTCTTTATCATCTACTTTTAAATCTTTGATTTGGTTCATACCAGGTATCATCTTTAAAAGTGATGAAAATGACCCCATCTTCTTTACTTGACGAAGTTGTGCTAAGTAATCATCTAGGTCTAGTTCTTTTTTCTTTAATTGTTTTTCTAATTTTTCTGCTTCTTCTAAATCAAATGCTTCTTCTGCCTTCTCAATAACTGATAAAATATCTCCCATTCCTAAAATTCTTTGTGCCATTCGGTCTGGATGAAATACTTCAATATCACTTAATTTTTCTCCTGTTGCTGCAAATTTGATTGGTTTTCCTGTTACTTTTTTTACGGATAATGCAGCTCCGCCTCTTGTGTCACCATCTAATTTAGTTAATGCTACCCCATCAATTCCGAATAGTTTCATTAAATTTTTCTGCTACATTAACAGCATCCTGTCCTGTCATACTATCTACCACTAATAAGATTTCATGTGGTTTAATATTAGCTTTTAAGTTTTTCAATTCTTCCATCAATGCTTCATCAATATGCAAACGTCCTGCTGTATCTAAGATAATAACATCATTTAATTTAGAAATTGCTGTTGACATAGCTTGTTTTGCAATATGAACCACATCTTTTGAATTTTCGTTAACAAATACTGGAATGTTTAATTGTTTTCCTACTACTTGTAACTGTTTAATAGCTGCTGGCCTATAAATATCACAAGCTACTAACAATGGTTTTTTTCCTTGTTTTCTCAACAAATTAGCCAATTTTCCTGATGTTGTTGTTTTACCAGAACCTTGCAATCCTACCATCATAATAACGGTTGGTGGATTTGGTGTAAAATTGATTTTACTTTCCGTTCCTCCGAAGTAACTCCACTAATTCATCTTTTACTATTTTTATAACTTGTTGTCCTGGTGTTAATGATTTTAAAACATCTTGACCTAAGGCTTTTTCTTGAATTGTTGCGATAAAGTCTTTTACTATTTTATAGTTAACATCAGCTTCTAAAAGGGCAAGCTTTACCTCTCTCATCATTTCTTTTAAATCTGATTCTGTTATTCTTGCTTTTCCTCTGATTTTTCTAGTTATTTCTTGTAATCTAGAAGATAGTCCTTCGAAAGCCATGTTTTTCCTCCTTTAAACTAAACAATTTAATTCTTTTTTGATGTTTTCTAAAACGTCTGCAATTTCTTTGTCTGAATCGTTTTTTTGAATTTTAGTTAATTCAAATAAAACTTTTTCAATTTTTTTTTCTTGATTTAACGTCCTTTTCATAAAACTTAACTTTTCTTCGTATTCGAAAAGTTTTTTCTCCCCCTTCTTCAAAATGTCTCGAACAGCTTGTCTGGTGATTTGATTGTTTTCTGCTATTTCTGATAACGACAAGTCATTATTATAGTAGTCATCTATGATTTCGTATTGTTTTTGTGTTAACAATTTTCCGTAAATTTCGTTTAACATACTAATTTCTACGTTCTTTTCCATAGTTACTACCTCTTTCATTTTGTAATGCATATATACTTTACACCTTTTTT
>CARUQW010000010.1:20708-28802 GCA_949077355.1 uncultured Clostridia bacterium
AGAGATTAAGAAAAAATTCCTTAATCCCTATCATTTTTCATTCACCATTTCGTTCTCGATAAATTCCAGCCCATCGGCATTTGATACACATAAAGACCATCATAATCTTTGGCAAAAGCATTGCTTGACTAGAATTGCACCCCAGACAAAGCTACATCCTTTACTTTAAACACAATATATCCATCTGGATAATATGCTGAACTCGTTGAACCTCCAGTCAATATATTGCTTATATTGTTCCAAGCAAAAGCACTTGCCATCATAAGTTCATCTACCAAACCATTTTCAACTCCTTCTGGCAAAGTATAACTATTACCATCAGAAAAATTTAGCTTAAAGTTACCAACTGAAGTCGTAGTATAACCATTGCCACGCATAAACACTAAAATCCAAGTGTTCGTATTGGAATTTGAAACAAAATCATAATTATTTGTACCTGCTTTAATATATTGAGCTTTTCTTGAACTTTCTTCTTTACTCAACTTCTCATTTCCAACAAAACTCATAATACTAATAATCTTCTCAGCCATCGGCATACTCTGGGACGTTGTCTCCCTATTAGGCATTCCTGCTACAACTTTACTATTTGGAACAGCAATTCCTCTTTCGAAGCCTTGAAAGAAAGCATTTGAACTTTCAATCCATTGAGCCGTTAAGGTTGTATCTTCTGTTAATGTCATATTTCCTTCAAAAAACCATTTATTACTTGCATTTTTCCAACCACAAAATTCATATCCCTCTTTCGTATATTGATTGATTGGAATTAAAGTTTCTTTATTTTCTGGAACGATTATACTCTCCATCGTACCAGTTCCTCCATTGGCATTAAAAGAAACGGTTAATCCTGTTTCCCATTGAGCAAATAAGGTAATCGGATCTGAAGACACGGTTATCGTAGCACCATCCGAGTAACTTTGCCCACTACCATCTGCCTTTGTATTCCAATTTACAAAATAATGATTCTCTTTGGTAAATTTATTTTGTGGTAAAATGACTTCTTTATTCGGAATAACTTTTACTGATTCTAATGTTCCTTCTCCACCGTTAGCATCAAAGCTTAATGTTACGGTTTGTTCTTCTCCTTCTACTTTACTTACCTTTACTATTTTAGCAATATTCTTGTTGTTATCTACTTCTACTGTAATTTCATATCCCTCTTTTGTTTTGATGCTTAAATATATTTTATTTGCCTCTTCTTCATTTTCACTTATATTTTCTACCCATTCTTTTTCTGTTATTTTATTTTTTAGACTTATATGAAAGGACTCTGTTTTTGCTGTTACTTGTCTTTCTGCAATCTCATCTGCGACGATTAAATTAATTTCTTCTTTATATTGATTTATTTTATGCTCATCTTTTGCACTATTGGCTTTTGTCAAAACTCCATTTTGCCCAGTCAAAGTAGCAAGACTAATTCCTGCTAAAATTAACAATACAATAATCGTAATAACTAGTGCAATTAAAGTAATTCCTTTATTCATTTTTCTCTTCATATTCTCTCCTTATTTCTTTTGTTCTCTATTTAAATTCTAGCAATTATAAGAAATATTGTCATTAGCTGTAATTAAGTTTACATTTTATCTTATAGAAAGTTGAGAAAACTTTCCTATAATATTAAAAACTACAATTTCTTGTAGTTTTTCTAACCATTTATTAACTTCCTGTAATAAAAAAATATACAATCCTGTATACAACAACAGCAAGCGCACAGGTTCCTATTGTTAATAGAATTGTTGACTCTGGTGTTAATCTCTTTTTTCTCACATTTTTTACTTCTTCTTCCATTCTTGAACTCCTCCTTTGTAGATTAATTTATTATGTTCCTATCATATTACATTTTTTTAATTTTGTCTATATTTTTTGTAAAAATTTTTAATTAATATTTGCCATATTATAGGAGAATCAATGCGCTTGATTTTTTATGTAAATTATGGTAAAATATAGATATAAAACATGTAGGAGGTGCCATTTTATGAGAGAATACGTAGGAATACCGACCTTCTATTTAAAAATAGATGAGGTCGAATGGAAACGGGGATATGACGACGGTTACATGGATAGGCTAAAACATCAATCTGTAAAAGATTGTAGTCAAGAAAAATTCAAAGCTTATCGAACTGGCTACAGTAAAGGCTATGAAATAGCTAGCTTAGACATAGCAGAGCAGCAGAAAAAATGGCAGAAATACTCTTAAGTAGTAAGAAGAAAAGAAGGAGATTGAAATTTAATCTCCCTCTTTTCTATTTTCTCAATTCAGCACCTAATTGTTTTTCTAATTCCTGTACAATTCCTGTCATAACGGTATTAATTTCTTCATCGCTTAGTGTTTTATTTTTGTCTCTAAAAATGAGCGAATAAGCCACACTTTTTTTATTTTGTCCCAATTTTTCATTTCTATAAATATCAAATAATTGCATGCTTTCCAATAATTTTTTAGCTTTTCTAGTAATAATTTTTTCAATCTGTCCTACTTCTATTTTTTCCTCTACTATAATTGCAATATCTCTTTCTACTGCTGGAAATTTTGGAACTTCTGTATATTTCTTGTTTGCTTTTGCATATTTTACCAATTTTGTAATATTAACCTCAGCTAAATAAGCTCTTCTCGAAATTCCATAATCATTTAATACCTCTGGATGTATCTCCCCTAGGGTTGCAATCACATCCATTCCTACTTTTAAATTAGCACATCTTCCTGGATGATAAGAAGCATTTTTAGCCTCTTTTTCAATGTCAAAATGAATTACATTGATAGCTTCTAATACATTTTCAATCATTCCTTTTAGTGTATAGAAATCAAGTTCTTCTCCATACATTCCAATGGTTAAAATTTCTTCTTGTAAAGGAACTTCTCCATTTTGAATTTCTTGTTTTATATTTTTATAATTTCTAGATAAATCAAATAATTTTACATTTTGATTTTTCTTATTATAATTAATCGCTAATGTCTGCATCATGCTTGGTATGGTTGTTGGTCTCATCAATTTATATTCGTCACTTAATGGGTTTTGTATCGTAATTGCATATTTTTTAATCTCTTCACTAATATTAGACATTTCTAAATCTTTCTGACTTACAAATCCATAAGTATAAATCTCTGAAAGACCATAATTTACCAATACTTCTTTCACTTTTTTCTGAATTACTTGTTCTTTGTTTCGAATTCCTAAAGTAGTATCTGCTTTAATTAAAGTAGAGTCTAGTTTATCATATCCATAAAAACGACCAACCTCTTCTGCAATATCAGCTAAATATTCTAAATCCATTCTAAAATATGGACTAATCGCCATATCTTTTTCCACTTTTATTTCTAATTTTTCTAAAATATCTATCATTTCTTGTTTTGATAAATCAGTTCCTAACAAACTATTAATTTTTTCTACATTAAATGGAATTTGATTGATTTTTTGTTTTGTTGGATATACATCGATTTTTCCTTCTATGGCTTCTCCAGCCCCTAACAATTCCACTAATTCTACTGCTCTATTCGCTGCTCTTAATGCATTTTCTGCAGATAGTCCTTTTTCAAATCGAGAAGAACTTTCTGTTCGTAAACCAACTTTTTTGGCTGTTTTTCTAACACTTCCTCCATAAAATACAGCTGATTCAAATACTACTGTTTTCGTATCTTCTTCAATTTCTGAGTTTAATCCTCCCATAACGCCAGCTATGGCTACTGCTTTTTTCTCATCTGCAATCACTAAATTATTTTCATCTAATTCTCTTTCTTGTTCATCTAGTGTTATAATTTTTTCTCCATTTTTAGCACGTCTTACCGTGATATGTTTTCCCTCAATTGAATTAATATCAAAAGCATGCATTGGTTGCCCCATCTCTAACATAACATAGTTTGTAATATCTACAATGTTATTGATACTTCTAACGCCACAAGCTTTTAATCTTCTCACCATCCATTCTGGTGATGGTCCAATTTTTACATTTTTAACCATTCTTGCTACATATCGATAACATAGGTCAGCTGCTTCAATATCAACTTTTAATCCTTCTAATTCTTGTTTAGTCTCCACTTGCATTTCATCAATATTTTTTCTTGGATTTTTAAATGGTTGCTGCAAAGACGCTGCCGTTTCTCTTCCTAATCCTTCAATTGAAAAACAATCTGGTCGATTGGAAGTAATTTCGAAATCAATAATATCCTCTTTTAGATTTAAAACTTCAACAATATCTCTTCCCAAATCTTTTTCTAATTCTTTCTTTAATATCATAATACCATGTTCAATTTGTCCTGGATAATCTGCTAATGTAAGATTTAACTCTCCTATAGAACACATCATTCCACAAGATTCAACACCTCTTAACATACCTTTTTTTATTTTTACACCACCTGGCAATTCAGAACCATCTTTTGCAATTGGCACAATATCTCCTACTTTAATATTATTCGCACCAGTTACAATTTGTATCTTTTCCGTTCCTACATCTACTTTTGTCACCACCAATTTGTCTGCATCTGGATGTTTTTCAATCTCTAAAATTTTTCCAACGACTACGTTTTTAATATCATTTCCTAATTGTTCTATCGTCTCTACTTTAGACCCTGTCATTGTTAAAATATCTCCCAATTTAACAGCATCTACATCAATATCACTATATTCTTTTAACCATTCTATACTTGCTTTCATAATTCCATCTCCTTTTCACAGGGATTAGAGGGACGTTCCTTAAAATCCCTTACTATATTTCTATAACTTCCATTTCCATTCATTCGGTTATAAAATTCTTGCTTTTGTCTTATCTGTCATCGTATAAACTTTTCCTTGTTTTATTGATTTTCCTTTTAAAAAAATCCCATTTATTTCTACACTCCTCAATTAACTAAATTTTTAATTAATTTTTAATCATGCTTAAAATTGTTTTAAGAATCTGGTATCATTTTCAAATAATAATCTCATATCTTCAATTCCGAATTTTGCCATAGCTATTCTTTCTACCCCAAATCCAAAAGCAAATCCTGAATATTCTTCTGGGTCAATTCCACAATTTTTTAATACATTAGGATGTACCATTCCACATCCTAGTAATTCTATCCAGCCTTCTCCTTTGCATACTCTGCATCCTTTTCCTCCACATACAAAGCAAGATACGTCTGCTTCTGCACTTGGCTCTGTAAAAGGAAAATGATGTGGTCTAAATCTGATTTTCGTGTTTTCACCTAAACATTTTTTAGCAAACATTTCTAACGTTCCTTTTAAATCTGTCATAGCTATATTTTTATCTACTACTAATCCTTCTATTTGATGGAATACTGGTGAATGTGTTGCATCTACACTATCAGAACGATAGACTGCCCCTGGGCAAATAATCTTAATGGGTGGTTTTTGATTTTCCATAACTCTTGCTTGCACTGGTGATGTTTGACTTCTTAACACGATATCATCTGTAATATAAAAAGTATCTTGTACATCTCTTGCTGGATGATCTGGTGGTGTATTTAATTTGTCAAAATTGTAAATTGCTTTTTCTACTTCTGGTCCATCTGCTATTTGGTATCCCATTCCTAAAAAGATTTCTTCCACTTCTTGTATAATCTGTGTAATTGGATGTAGTGAACCTAATTTTATCTTTTTGCTTGGTTCTGTTACATCTATGTTTTCAGTTTCTAGTTTTCTTTCTAATTCTTTTCTTTTAAATTCTTTTTCTTTTTCTTGAATTAAAGCTTCTAATTCATCTCTTACTTGATTCACCAAACTTCCTATTATAGGTCGTTCTTCTGGGCTCAAACTTCCCATTCCTCTTAGTACAGTAGTTAATTCTCCTTTTTTTCCTAAGTATTTTACTTTTAATTCATTTAATTCTTTTTCATCTTTACATTGATTGATTTCTTTTACAGAATTCTCTTTAATTTTTGCAATTTTTTCTTTCATAAAATTTTCTTCCTTTCTCTTTAATATGGTTTATAAGTTCTAGTTGTTTTGTATTGCCCATAACGTCTTTCTCCACTATAAGTTTCAAATCGACTCTGATTTCCACTATTTAATAATAATGTTTTTTGGAATCTTCTCCATATTTTTATTACGATTCGATTGAAAAATGTATTTTTATTTTCAAACTGAAAAGTAATCATATACATCCCAAATTCATTTAAGGTGATACTGACTTTTACATTTTTATTGGGAAATTCTTTTTTCGTTTTTTCAATACTTTTTTGTACATCTTCACTGCTATAAATTCTAGAATCCAAATAATATTCCAAATTTTTATTTTGTTTCATTTCAACACATCCTTTTATCAAAAAAGCCACTTCGCCCCTATTTTCTAGGACGAAATGGCTATCATTCGTGGTACCACCTAAATTTATTAGTTTTTGATTACTAACCTCATTATCGTTTTAACGGTTCGACCGCTTTTTCTTACTTTATTTTTTTCGGAAAAAGACCTAAAAAGTGAAATTTCAACATATTACATAGGAGACAACTTTCAGCCTAGGTTATCTTCTCTTTTCCTATTTTTCTAATATATTTACTTTGCTTTTTAATTGGTTTTTATTTCATCACAATATTTATTTTAACATATTTTCTAGTATTTTACAAGTATTAATAAAAAATATTGTATATTTTTCTAATTGTGTTATAATAATAAAGAAATAAAAATAAAGGAGTGTTATTTAAAATGAAAAATAAAATTTTTATGGGGATATTTTTAATTATGATATTACTTGCAAATGTTTCTTTTGCTTCTTATAGTACAGTTACTATGAGTGTAGTTGAAGAACCTATTTGCACAATTCCAATAGGAGAAAATTCAAAATTCGAAAAAAAATTAATTAGCAAAGATTTGGCTAATAAAGAAGTAACTTTACAATTACAAGTTACCAACGAAGAAATCGCAAATATTTCTAATGCCGAAGTTGTTCTTGTTATCGATAATTCCAATAGCATGAAAGAAACCACAGATTCTGGTTTGGTTAGAAGTGATGTTTTAAAATCTTCTGCCAAAACTTTCTTAGGTAATTTATTAAAGAACTCTGACAATTTAAAAATTGGTCTTGTTAGCTTTTCCACCTCTATGGAGAAAAATGAAGAAGGTTTCATTACTCTTGGAACAACAAATGATGCTACTAAACTTAGTGATTTAACATCTAATCCATCTACTTTAACTAAGGCAATTGATGATATTACTTATGCAGAACCAGGAATTGCTTCTTATACCAATTTAGAAGCAGGATTACAAATGGGAAATTCTTTATTCTCTAAAGAAAATAATAATAAATACCTTATTGTTTTAACAGATGGTATACCAAATGTAATTTTAGGTCAAAATGCTGTAAAATATGACGAAAATACAATTTCAGCCACAAAAGCTAGATACCAATCTATTATCTCATCTGGTACTCATGTAGTAACCATGCTAACTGGTATTGAATCTGGTGATTCTACTATTTCTTCAAGTGATTATACTTACAATAAATACATTGAAAATATTTGGGGAACACCTTCTAATTCAACAAATGGTGATTTTTATTTCATAACTGATGATGAAATTGAAAAGACAATTACACAAGATATCTATCAATCTTTAATGCCTGTTCAAAAAACTTTAAAAGACATTACAATTGTAGATTACTTTCCAGCAAAAATTGTTAAAAACTTTGACTTTGCCTATGTTTCAAATACCAATATCGGAACCATTTCTTCCACAATAGATACTAGTAAAAACTCTATTACTTGGACGATTCCTGAATTAGCAAGTGGACAAATAGCTACGGTTCAATACAAATTAAAACTAAAAGAAAACTTTGACAGTTCTATTGTTAATAAAATATTAAATACCAATCAAAAAGTAGATATTGAATACAATGACTTTGATAACGCAAAACAGACCAAAACATCTGATATCTCACCAAAATTAAAATTAGCAGAACCACCTGCTGTATTACCAAAAGCAGGAACCTTAACACTAATTGGTTTCTCCATTTTAGCTGGTGGATTACTTATCTACTCTATTACTAAATTAACCATTCTACACAATAAAATGAACTAAATTATTTTGCCAAATTTGCCGAATTTGCCAAAAGGGACGAACCTTTTTGGCAATTTTATTATCTATTTTTAAAATTGAAAAGTTAATCCCTTT
>CARUQW010000010.1:28812-36308 GCA_949077355.1 uncultured Clostridia bacterium
TACAAAGAAAAAATGGATTAACTTTTTTATAAAAAATTTAAATAAAAATTGTCAAAAAGAAGGTCCGTCCCTTCTGGCAAAATATCAAAACAGGGATTTTAAAGAACGTCCCCTAATCCCTGTTCTATTTTTAGAAGTCTATTATATTTAGCAACTCTATCAATTCTACATGGTGCTCCTGTTTTTATCTGCCCACCATTTACTCCTACTGCTATATCTGCAATTGTTGTGTCATCTGTTTCTCCTGAGCGATGTGAAATAACCGTTTTATAGCCATTACTTTTTGCCATATAAATAGTATCTAATGTTTCTGTTAAGGTTCCTATTTGATTTGGCTTAATTAAAATGGCATTGGCAATATTTTTTTCTATTCCATTTCTTAATCGTTTTGGATTGGTAACAAATAAATCGTCCCCTACTAATTGTACTTTACTTCCAATTTTTTCAGTCAATTCTTTCCAACTTTCCCAATCTTCTTCCGCTAATCCATCTTCCACAGAAACAATTGGATATTTTTCACATAAATCAACAACATATTGTACCATTTCTTGTTTTGTTTTCATTTGCTTTGTTTTCCAAAAATAATATCCTTCTTTTCCTATTTTCTGGGCTTCCTCATACATTTCAGTACTAGCAATATCTAATGCTAATACCATATCTTTTCCTGGTTCGTACCCTACCTTTTTGATTGCCTCTATAATAAGTTCTAAAGCTTGTTCTTCATTCTCTAAATTAGGTGCAAAACCACCTTCATCTCCAACACCTACTGCATAACCTTTTTCTTTTAATACTTTCTTTAAAGTATGATATACTTCTACTCCTCTTTTTAACCTTTCCTGAAATGTTATTTCTCCAATTGGCATAATCATAAATTCTTGAATACTAATATTATTTTCAGAATGTTTACCACCATTTAAAATATTCATCATTGGAATTGGTAATTCTTTTGCTTGAATTCCTCCTATATATTGATATAATTCCATATTCAAAGATTCTGCAGCTGCTTTTGCTACGGCTAAAGATACACCTAATAAACTATTCGCACCCAAGTTAGATTTATTAGGAGTATCATCTAATTTTACTAACTCTCGGTCAATTTTTCTTTGTTCATACACATTCATCCCTATTATTTTTTTAGCTATTTTTTTATTTACATTCTCTACTGCTTTTTGAACGCCTTTTCCAAAATATCTACTTTTATCACCATCTCGTAACTCTACTGCTTCAAAGCTTCCTGTTGAAGCTCCTGATGGTACAGAGGCAATGCCTCGAAATCCTCCGTTCTAAAACAACCTCTACTTGTATCGTTGGATTTCCTCTTGAGTCTAAAATTTCTAATCCTCTCACATCTACAATTTCTAACATATCTTTCATTCTCTTCTTCTCTCCCTTCTTTCTTCTTTATTTTATCCATTTTTTTCTAATTTATGCAGAAAGAGTGCCATTACTGACACTCTTTCTTAAGAAGCTTTTTTGTTTCTCAACTCATTTGCATATTGCAAACTCACTTCATTAATTTCTCCCGCTGAAATTCTTGCAATTTCTTCTATTACTTCACTTTCTTGTAGTAATCTAATTTGCGTTCTTGTTCTTTCTTGCTTAATTTCTTTTTTAATAAAATAATTATAATCTGCCATAGCTGCTATATTCGGTAAGTGCGATATACACATAACTTGATGACTATTCGCAATTCTTTTCAATTTTTGGGCTACTGAATTGGCCGCTTTTCCACTAATTCCTGTATCAATCTCATCAAATATAAGCACTGGCATTTTATCACTATCTGCCAATACCTTTTTAATGGCAAGCATTGTCCTTGACATTTCTCCTCCTGATGCTATTTTTGATAATTCTTTTTCTTCTTCTCCTTTATTGGTTTCAATATAAAAAATCACATTATCTTTTCCTGTCTTTAAATACTCATTTTCCACATAATTTACCCTTACATTTATGCTAGCATTTTTCATTTCTAGTTCTTCTAATTCTTGATTGATTTTTTCTCCCAATTCTTTTGCCTTTTTGCTTCTTATTTCATGCATTTGATTTGCTAATAATTTCATTTGTTCTTCTAATTCTTTTTGTTTTTGTCTTAATTTTGCATTATATCCTTCTAGATTTTCTATATGTTCTACTTCTTCCTTGATACTTTCTTTATATTTCAAAATTTCTTCTATTGTATTGCCATATTTTCTTTTCAAAGAATTGATTAAATCCAATCTTTCTTCTACAAAATCTCTTTCTTCTTCATTAAATTCTATATCACTTCTATAATCATTTACATCTCTTGCTAGTTCTTGTAATTCATAATAAATACTTTTCAAATTGCTAGAAGCTTTTTCATATTTCCTATCAATCTGCTCTATTTTCTCTAAAGCTCTTATTGCCATACTAATTGTGTCAATTCCATTTTCTGAAATTAAAGTATCTGCCTCTTGTAGATTTTCTGCTATTTTTCCCGCATTTAAAATAATCTTTCTTTTTTCCTCTAATTCTCCTTCTTCATTCATTTTTAAATTTGCTTCTTCAATTTCGTTGATTTGATACTGTAATAAATCTAATTTTCTTTGTCTTTCTTTTTCATCTCCAAAATTTGCTTTTAATTCTTGCTTTATCTCGCAATATGCTTCATATAATTCTGCATATTTTTGTTTTTTAGCTAGGATTTTTTCCGCTATAAAACCATCTAGATAGTTTAAGTGCATTTTATTTTCTAATAAGTTTTGATTATCATTTTGCCCATGTATTTCAATGAATTGACTCATAAATTCTTTCAACTCATTGACCGTTACCATTCTCCCATTAATTTTGCACATATTTTTACCATTTAAATTAATTTCTCTAGACACAATAATATTGCCATCTACTGCCTTTTCGTTTTCTGGCTCATACATACATAACTCTACAAAAGATTGATTCTCTCCCTTTCGTATCATTTCTTTTGAAAATCGTCCTCCTGATATAATTTGCAAGGAGTCTATAATTAGTGTTTTTCCCGCTCCTGTTTCTCCAGTTAATACATTCAATCCTTGATTAAAATCAATCACAATATCTTCTATAATTCCTATATTTTTTATATGTAATGTTGTTATCATTTCATTCCTCCTAGCATTGAAAAAATGTTCGCTTTTATTGTATCTCCAATTTTATAAATTGTCAATACTTTTTGCGAACATTTTTTCTTTTTCAAATCTAAATAAATTCTTCCCAAACTAAATTAGCAAAATCAATTCCTTTTCTAGTTAAGCGAATCCAATCACCATCTACTTCCAACAAGTCTTCTTTTACTAAACTTTCAATTTCTTTACGAAATAAAAAAATAGGATTATCTCTATATTTTTCTTTAAATTTTTGGATACTCACTCCTTCTATTTTTCTTAGACCTATTAACATATATTCTTTTTTCTTATCTTCTAAGTTCTGCTGTTCTTCTATTTTTTTATCTTTAAAACTCCAATTTCCGCCTTCTGGAAAAGCTGAATTAGAATAACGAACCCCATCTAAATAAGAGTGAGCAGTAGCTCCCAATCCGATATACTGCTTTTGTTCCCAACAATTCACGTTATGTTTGGATTCCTTACCTGGTTTAGCAAAATTGGATATTTCATAATGTTTATATCCTTTTAATTCTAGTTGATTTTTTACATACCAATACATTTGCCTTTCTGTTTCTTCCTCTGGCAATTGCAATTTTCCTTCCTCTATCAGCTTTTCCATTTTAGTATCTTCTTCCACAATTAAAGAA
This sequence comes from uncultured Clostridia bacterium, assembly GCA_949077355.1. Lineage (GTDB taxonomy): Bacteria > Bacillota > Clostridia > TANB77 > CAG-508 > CAG-269. The sequence goes on from CARUQW010000010.1 coordinate 32,555, forward strand.
TACACACTTACATGATTTGGATTCAACTTTCCTATTTCTTCTAAACTTTGTTTTATATCTTGAATGGTTTGATTTGGCAATCCTATCATCAAATCTATATTTATATTACTAAATCCCATGTCTTGTATCAGATAATAAGCCTCTAAAAATTGCTCATAATTATGAATTCTTCCTATTTGCTTTAATAACTTATCATTTGTACTTTGCAAGCCAATACTAATACGATTAATTCCTACTCGTTGATAAACTTCTAATTTCTGTCTTGTTACTGTTCCAGGATTCACTTCTATCGTAATTTCTATTTCCTCCCATTTCGTTTGATTTTCTAATAATCTTTTTTGCAATTCCAATAATAATTGTTCGATATATTTTTCATCCATATAAGAAGGTGTACCACCTCCTATATAAATTGTTGTAATATTATATTGACTGAAGTCATATTGTGCTATTTCCTGCATTACTTCTTGTATATAACTTTCTATTTGCTCCTCTTTATCGGTATAGGAAGTAAAATCACAATAATAACATTTACTTTTACAAAATGGTATATGAATGTAAATTCCTAATTCTTCTTGTTCCATATGATTCCTCCTTTTTCAAGGGATTAGAGGGACGTTCCTTAAAATCCCCTTTTTGTTTTTCTATAAATATAATTTCTTAAAAATAATTCAAAATAAAAAGGGTTGATTGAAAGTAATTGAATTAGAAATTCTTTATTCATAATATGGAAAGCGTCCATGCTTGACATGGAAGGGTGCCATATTATGGATTTAGAATTTCTTTGAAAATTAGCTTGAACGATAACCTTTTTATTTTGAATTATTTTTATAGAAAACTATTTTATTAAAACAGGGATTTTAAGGAACGTCCCTCTAATCTCTCTTGGCTATTTCCATTATTTTTTTTAATCTATAATTAACACCTGATTTTCCAATTGGAGTTTTCAATAATTTTCCTAATTCTACTAATGCCATATTCGGATTCTCTAGTCGTAACATAGCTATCTCCTTTAAGTTATCATCCAACTTCTGAAATTCACCCGTTTGCTGCAATCTCTTAATTGCTGCAATTTGCTCAATGGATGCATTGATTGTCTTATTCAAATTAGCTGTTTCGCAATTCACTAAACGATTTACTTTTCCTCTCATTTCTTTTTGAATTCGAATATCCTCAAATTGCATTACCGCTTTATTCGCTCCTATTAATGCTAAAAATTTAGAAATAGATTCCCCTTCTTTGATATAAATAGCTACTCCCAACACTTTTACTTGAATTCCTAATTGTTGCAAAATTTTCTTTATCACTTCTAAATTTTTTTCGTTTCCTAAATCAACTTCTAAATGATATTCTTTTTCTGGATTATTAACAGAACCAGCTCCCATAAAGGCCCCTCGAATAATAGATTTTAGGTTTTCTTCTTTGGTTTCCTTTTCTAAGTTCAAATAAATTTGTTCATTTTGTATTTGAATATTCGAAAGTTCTTCAATCTCTTGCATCTTCACAGTAATTACAAATGTTTTTCCGTGATACATCTATTTTATGATTCTTATTTAAATTGGATAAAAGCTTAGAAAATCGATTGATATTGTAATCACTTTCTGTGGAAAATTTAATTTCCTTCTTACTAACAACATTCGTATTTCCTGATATTAAATAGCCTATCAATTCATTTTTCACTATTTCTTTATTAGACAAATTACTGTTTTTATTTAATTCTCGTTTTATATCTGAAGAAAAAGACATTTTCCTCTCCTTTCTAATTTTTCATATCAGTCTCCAAGCTTTGTTACAATAACTCTATCATTTCCATATAAATCTTTTTTGCCATAAGTCTCTCTATATTTTTCTTCTTGCTCGATTAATTCCATCACATCTAACTTTTGATCATAGCCTATTTCTAAACATAAATATCCCTTATATTTCAGAAATTCATCAGCCTGATAAATGATTTTTCGATAAAAATCCAAACCATCCCATCCACCATCTAAGGCCATAAGTGGTTCTTTTTGTACTTCTTCATCTAAGCTTTTTATTACTTCTCTTTTAATATAAGGAGGATTAGACACAATGATATCATATTTTTCCTTTGGTAGTTCTTTAAATAAATCAGATGCAAGAAAGACAATTTGATTCTCAACTTCATTTCGTTTTGCATTTCGTTCTGCTACTTCTAGTGCTTTGTCACTAATATCAACTGCTGTAATTTGACTATCTTTTATATATTTGGCAAGCGCTATGGCAATTGCTCCACTTCCTGTACATAAATCTAATATTTTCTTCGCATTAATTTTTTGAGCTATCTTTATCACTTCTTCTACTAAAACTTCTGTATCTGGTCGTGGTATTAGTACATCTTTATTAACATAGAAATTCATCTTCATAAATTCCTGTTGGTGTGTAATATGCTGCAGTGGTATTCCCTTTATCAATTTTTCTACATTTTTAAAGTATTTTTCTTCTTGTTGGTGTGTTAGCTTTTTTTCGTCATACACCATAATATATTGCCTTGTTTTTCCCAACATGAATTGCATTAACAATCTAGATTTTAGTTTAGGACTATCTATTTTCTGCATTTTTAATTTTATGGTCGCCTTATTCATTGCTTCTCTAATTGTCATATTCACACCTCTTTTCTATTTAATCATTTTCAATTATCTCTATTTCACAATTGGTAGCATTTAGTCTAACTTTTTGACCGATTGGAATGACTATATTCTCACAATTATGTCCAAAATCATTACACTTAAGAATTGGAAATTTATATTCTTTTAAATTGTTCATAAATACATCTTCAAACTTTGCTGTTTCCGTATCTTTTTCATAGTAACCTATCCATAAGGCTTTTATTTTATCAAATACTTTATGCTGTTTTAATAAATTTAATTTACTATCTACCTCATCTAAAGAAGATTCTTCTGCATATTCTTCTAAAAATAATATACTATTTTCAAAGTTTGGACAATACTCCGTCTCTAATAATTTAACAAATGTAGATAGGTTTCCTCCTATTAAAATTCCTTCTGCTTGTCCTTGTCTTAAACACTTCCATAGCATAAAATGTTGTAAATTTTTTTCTTCTGTATTTCCCACTAATCGCATTTTGAAATCTTCTATTTCTTTTTCCGAAACTTCTCTTCCTAGTCCCCAAATAATATCGTTTTGGTGATAAGTAATTAATCCTGTTTTAGCATATATGGCGTTTAATATAGCTGTTCCATCACTAATTCCCATAATAATCTTCGGATTACTTTTAATTAATTTATAATCTAAACAGGGAAGAATTGCATTTGCATTTTGACCACCTTGTGAACATATTATTGCCTTTACTTTGTTATTTGAAAACATATCTTCTATATCTTCTACTTTTTCTTGTATTGTAGCTGAATATCCTAAGGTATTAGCATAGATATTTTTACTTAATATAACTTTAAATCCCATACTTTCTATTACTTTTATGCCTTTTTCAAATTGCTCTCTACATCCTTCTGTTATTGGGGCAGATGGTGAAATGATTCCAATTGTATCTCCTATTTGTAATTTATTTGGTTTCATACTATTTCTCCTCTCATTTTTTGTAATATACATTTCTGGCAATAAATCGTTCCATTTTATTGCGTTATCATTCGCCTTCTTGTTATGTTTTATTATATCATAGGCACTTTTGATTTACAAGAATAATAGGAACGTAAAAAAACAATATATAATTCATTTATGATAATGTCTTAATAAATCATTTAGGAAAATGTCTTAATTT
>CARUQW010000011.1:0-306 GCA_949077355.1 uncultured Clostridia bacterium
CTAATCTTCAAATAATTTTGACATTTTAGGGTGTCCTAATCAAAAACTATTGACATGCGCAATTTTGCCAGAAGGGACGGACCTTTTTGGCAATTTTTTAATTTACAAATATAAAGTTTATTTATTTTTTATTTGTAACTCCCAGCTACGAACAGTCTGTAATTACATAACAGACTGTAATCTTGCTGGTCCCCCCGAATTATTACTGCATAAAAAATAAATAAACTTTTATTATGAAAAGATTTAAATAAAAATTGCCAAAAAGGTCCGTCCCTTCTGGCAAAATTCTCACCATTCCATTATTAC
>CARUQW010000011.1:348-2607 GCA_949077355.1 uncultured Clostridia bacterium
TCCCGCCTTGTAGCTCTGTTAAACTTCTAGCAATTGATAGTCCTAAGCCGCTTCCTTCTGTGTATCTAGATTTATCTCCTCTGACAAATCTTTGCATTAATTCTTCACTACTTATGTTTAATTTTTCTTTTGATATATTTTTAATACTCATCTTTATTCTGTTCTTCTCTTTTTCTATATCAATATATACTCTTGAATTGTCTAACGCATATTTCGTTATGTTACTAAATAAATTTTCTATAATTCGATATAGATATCGATTATCTGCTTTGATTTTAATTTCTTCTTCAGTCATATTACTTTCTATTGTTAATTTTTTTTCTTCAAATCTATCTTTAAATTCTCCTATACTTTGATTGATTAGTTCTTTTAATTTGATTTCTTCTATGTTTAATTTGACATTACCAGAAGATACTTTTGAAGCTTCTACTAAATCTTCTGTCAATTTTTTTAGTCTTTGTGACTTCATATCTAATATTTCTATATATTCTTTTGCCTTTTCATCTTGAATATTCTCTTTTTTTAACAAATCCACATAATTGATAATGGATGTTAATGGTGTTTTGATATCATGTGATACGTTGGTAATTAATTCTGTTTTTAATCTTTCTGATTTTAGGCTTTCCTCAATTGCATTAGAAAATCCTCCTGCTATATCATTGATATAAATTGCCATTTCCTTTAGAACACCATTTAATTCGCTGTCATCGATATATATTTCATTATTTCCTTGATATATTTTTTCTAACGCCTCTTTGATTTCATCTTGTTTTCTTATATATTGTTTTATTTTATAAAATATCCATAACCAGAATAGAATTAAGGCAATAATTGCCATTCCACTTCCTACCATACAAGCTAATACGATACTAATTCCAACAAATCTCCAATAGTACCAAAATATTTTTTTACTCGTGGGGGTATTTTGTTTCATTTCTGCTATATATTTTCTTGTTTTATGATAAAACCATCTTATCACTTTGTACGTAAAAAAGCTTTTCCAAAACATCTTTGCTTTTATTCTTTTAATTGTTGTAACTCCCCATATTGCACACACAATATAACAAATTACATAGGCAACCACATAGAAAAACATCACAATATACTGCCATATATCACTATAACTATTAACCACGATTGCTAGCACAAATAAAATTATGGTAAAGGATGCCATACTTATTACTTCATAAGGTATTTTATCAATAGTATTTAAATAAATTCCTTCTTTTCCTTTTTGATAACCAATTGCCCAAATTAAATAAATTCCTATAATCATTAATGATAATAAGCTTAATATACTTGTATAACCTGGCATCTTTTTATGCTGTAACATAAAATCACATATATTTTTATTAATGATAAAACTTGATATTCCATTTGTTTTTTCTACATCAAAAGAACTATAAATATCATATTCTTCATAACTACTATGTCTATAATTATAATTATATTTTATGTTTTCTTCATTAATGTATGTCAAATTTGTCTCTATCTTTCCATCTTTTAAATTCCAATATATTTTTTGATTTTTCATATCCTTCATGACTTCTTGATAATCGCTGCTTTTTATATTGGTATATATTTCTCCTGTTTCCTTTTGCACAATAAGGTAGTCAATATACTTTCCAATTCGGCTTTGTACATAGTTTATATTGTCATCAAAATAACAATATAAATTTCCTTCTTCATCTTCTAATTCTGTAAAATAGGTATCTTTATTATCCGTTCTACATTGATTTATTTTGCTGACAAAAAAATACAAATAATTGCTAGCAAAACTTTCTGTTTGAAAATACTCTGTTTCTTCTTTTTTTCCTTCAAATTCACTCAAAAATGCCATGTGAAAGATACTTAGTCCGCAAAATTGCTACTAATATTGGTATCATAATATAACATATCCATTTTAAAGTATTTGATTCTTTTACTTTTTCCATTTATTTTTACCTCCTTTTTAACAGGGATTTGAGGGACGTTCCTTAAAATCCCTCTTCTATTTTGTAACCAACTCCCCATATTACTTTTAAGTATTTAGGATCTTTGGGATTAATTTCTATTTTTTCTCTTATGTGTCTTATATGTACTGCTATAATGTTTTCTGCTCCAAAACCTTCTTCTTTCCATACATTTTCATAAATTTCTGGAATGGAATATACTTTTCCTTTGTTTTCTAATAGAAATTTTAAAATATTATATTCTGTTGCTGTTAATTTTACTTCTTTTCCATCTACTGTTACTTTTTTTGTTTCGTCATTTATTTCC
>CARUQW010000011.1:2617-18840 GCA_949077355.1 uncultured Clostridia bacterium
CCTACTTGGTATAGTTTTTTATTATTTTTATTCTCTAATGCACCTAAGCTTACATATCTTCTTAAATTAGAGTTAACTCTTGCTATTAATTCGAGTGGATTAAATGGTTTTGTAATATAATCATCTGCACCCGAATTTAATCCCCCTATTTTATCATAGTCTTCTGATTTAGCGGATAACAAAATAACTGGTATGCTTTTTTCTTTTCTTATTTCTTCTAGCGTTTCTATTCCATCTTTTTCTGGCATCATAATATCTAAAATAACTAGATGTATTTCCTTCTCTTGTATTATTTTTAATGCCTGATTTCCATTGTATGCTTTTACTATGTTATATCCTTCTTTTTTCAAATAAATTTCGATGGCTCCTACTATTTCTTTGTCATCATCAACTACTAATATGTTGTACATTTTGTTTTCATCCCTTTCCTCTTCTTTCTTAGTATATCATAGATTTTATGAATAAAAAATAGAGAAAAAATTAATTTTCTCTTAAATTCCCACTCTTTCGATATGGATCCATCTGATTTTTTGAAAATCATATTCTGCAATTGGTTTTTCTAAACTATCAAAAGTATGAGAAGCAATTTGAATTCCTTTTAGTGTAAATTTGTTTTCTATCTTTACAACTACTAATGAATGCTCGAATTGTTCTCTATCGAAGGATAATTGTGCAATATCTCCTAGTTCTATTTTATTTTGTGTTGTTTCGATTCCTTGAGGACCTACTCCTTTATTTTTTATTAAAAATTGATACAAATATTCTACTCCACTCCAAGATGGTGATTTGTTGTTCCCATTGATATAATACCAACCTGTATTAGGGGTATAATTCATTTTCTTGCTTCCTGCATAAACACATTGCGAAACAAAACTAGTACAATCTCCACCTACAGCTTCAAAATTATAATATTGGGGATTTCTTGCCAATGCCCACTTTTGTGCATATTTTACTGTTTCTAATCGATTGTATTCTCTATTTTTCATATTCTTCCTCCTTTATAAAATCTATATGCTTTTTTTCTTTTTTCTTGACAAATTTTAAGAGTTATGTTTTGATAAAGGAAACAAAAGAAAGGGGAATATGATATGTTATTATCCATTATAGAATCTATTATTTCTATATTTATTGTGTATAAATGCTGTGAAAAATTTGAATTCAAAGTTACTTGGGCAATTTATACTGGAATCTATGTTCTATTAGCTGTTATCAAAAATGGATTTTCTGTGTTTTTTATGGCATTAATTCTTTATGCTATTTTGTCGGCTATTATTATATTGATTTATTATAAGATTTATGAACATTGTGGTAATTCTTTTTGGAAATTCTTTGGAATATCTCTTTTAGTTCAAATAGTAGTTATTTTTATTATTACTTTTCTTACTGGTATTATTATTTATTCAACTGCTAGTAATGGAATTTTAAGCGGTATGTAAAAAAGAAACAGTTTAGGCTGTTTCTTTTTCATTTTGATTTTCAGGTATTTGTCTTTTCTTTTTTACGATTGGTTTACGTACTATTTTTTGTTCATTGATAACAATCTCTGGTTCTGCACCATTTAGAACAGTGTCTTTAGTTACAGTACATTTTTCAATATTTGGATTAGATGGTATTTCATACATAATATCTCTCATGATTTCCTCAATAATAGAACGAAGACCTCTTGCTCCCGTTTTTCTTTCAATTGCTTTTTCTACGATTGCCTCAATTGCCTCTTTTTCAAATTCTAATTGCACTTCGTCAATTTGGAATAATTTTTGATATTGCTTGATTAGTGCATTTTTAGGTTCTACTAATATTTTTACTAAGGCTTCTTTATCTAATTCTTTTAAGGTTGCTATAATTGGTAATCTTCCTATAAATTCAGGAATTAATCCAAACTTTAATAAATCTTGTGGCAATAGTTCTTGGAAAACCTCATATTGCTTCATTTCTTTTTTGCTTTTAATTTGGCTTCCAAATCCAATTGCTTTTTCCCCTGTTCTATTTTTTATGATATCTTCTAATCCTTCAAAAGCTCCTCCACAAATAATTAATATATTTTCTGTATTGATTTGAATTAATTCTTGATTTGGATGTTTTCTTCCTCCTTGTGGTGGTACAGAAGCAATTGTTCCTTCAATAATTTTTAATAATGCTTGTTGTACCCCTTCTCCACTAACATCTCTTGTAATAGATGGATTTTCTGATTTTCTTGTTATTTTATCAATTTCGTCGATATAGATAATTCCTTTTTCTGCTTTTTGAATATCACCGTCTGCTGCTTGAATTAGTTTTAATAATATATTTTCTACATCTTCTCCCACATATCCTGCTTCTGTTAAAGTGGTCGCATCTGCTATTGCAAACGGTACATTCAGTATTTTTGCTAGAGTTCTTGCTAATAAAGTTTTTCCACATCCTGTTGGTCCCAATAATAAAATATTACTTTTTTGAATCTCTACGTCATCTTTCGTAGCATTTTCTTCATGAGCTACTCTCTTATAATGATTATACACTGCTACTGATAAGGTTTTTTTAGCTTCTTCTTGCCCAATCACATAATCATCTAATACTTTTCTTATTTCTTTTGGGCTTGGAATATCATTCAATTCATTTAATGTATATCCAGCTTTTTCATCATCATATAATTCTGTTTCTATAATACTATTGCAAAGTTCTACACATTCATCACAAATGTATACGCCTGGTCCAGCTACTATCTTTTTTACATTTTCTTGTGCTTTTCCACAAAAAGAGCATCTTACACTCTTTGGTGTATCATTTTTTGCCATTTTCTAATTCTCCCTTTTCAATCTCTTCATTCAATATTTTTTATAATTATTTTTCAAATTTATTGTCTTTTATCCATAATGCCATCAATTAATCCATATTTTAAAGCTTCTTCTGCTGTCATATAATTATCTCTTTCTGTATCTTTTTGGATTGTTTCAATGCTTTGACCTGTTCTATCACTTAAGAATTTGTTCAATTTATCTCTTGTTTTTACTAAATGGTCTGCATGAATTTTTACTTCTGTTGCTTGCCCTGAAATTCCGCCTCCACCAATTAGTGGTTGATGAATTAAAATTTCAGCATTTGGTGTTGCAAATCTTTTTCCTTTTTCACCAGCAGCCAATAATGCTGCACCCATGCTTGCTGCCATTCCAACACATATTGTTGATACAGGACATTTAATATAATTCATCGTATCAATGATTCCCATTCCATCTGTAATAGAACCGCCTGGTGAATTGATATATAAATTAATATCTTTATCTGGATCTTCTCATTCCAAAAACAACAATTGAGCAATAATTAAACTAGATGTAGTAGGGTTTACATCTTCTCCTAAAAATATAATTCTATCTTTTAATAATCTTGAAAAAATATCGTAAGATCTTTCTCCTTTACTGGTTTGTTCTACTACATAAGGCACTAAACTATTTCTTTCTAACATAACACTTCTCCTTTTCCATGATTTTGGGGGACGGAAGTCAAAAAATCATGGTAATTAATTTAATTTATTTTATTTATCATGATTTTTTGACTTCCGTCCCCAAAATCATGATTCGGTTTAAAAAACAACAAAAGGCTGAGCTAAAATTTTATTTCTTAATTTTATACCTCAACCTTTCTGCTTTTTATTATTTTATTTTTGCATTTTTTACTAGGAAATCCATGGCTTTTTCTGATGTTAATCCTTCTTTTATGTATTTTCTTACATTTTCATTTTTTAAGAATTCTTCATCATTTTCTTTTCCATAGTTTTTAGCCATTTCTTTTAATTTTTCATCTATTTCTTCCTCTGTTGCTTCTATTTTTTCAGCTTTAATAATTGCTTCTAAAGCTAATCTTGATTTGATTCCTTCAATTGCTTGAGGTTCATATTCTTTTTTCATATCTTCTTCTGTTTTTCCCATCATTTGAAGATATTGTTCTAATTTTAATCCTTGATAAGATAATCTTTGTTCAATGTCTTTTAACATATTTTCTGTTTCGATTTCTACCATTCCTGATGGGATTTCTACTTCTATATTTTCACAAACTGCTTTCATGACAGCTTCTTGTGTTTCATATCTTGCTTTTTCGTCATTTTGTTTTTGTTGTTTTTGTTTGATGTCTTCTTTTAATTCTTTTAATGTATCAAATTCACTAACATCTTTTGCAAATTCATCATCTAATTTAGGTAATTCTTTTTTCTTGATTTCATGAACTTTTACTTTAAAAGTTGCATCTTTTCCAGCTAATTCTTTTGAGAAGTATTCTTCTGGGAATTTTACTTGGATGTCTTTTTCTTCATCGATTTTCATTCCGATTACTTGGTCTTCAAATCCTGGAATGAATGTGTTACTTCCAATTTCTAAGTCATGTCCTTCTGCTTTTCCTCCCTCAAACGCTTTTCCATCAACAAATCCTTCAAAATCAATATTAGCAATATCTCCACTTTCTACTGGTCTATCTTCGATTGAAACTAATCTTGAATTATGTTCTTGCATATGACCTAATTCATGCTCGATATCTTCGTCTGATACATTATACTCAATTTTTTTGATTTCTATACCTTTATATTTTCCAAGTTTAGCTTCTGGTTTTGTTTGCATAACTGCTGTGAAGATTAAATCTTTTCCTTTTTCAATTTGTGTTACTTCAATATCAGGTCTGCTAACAACTTCTAATTTATTTTCTTTTACGGCTTCTTCTAAAGCATCTTGCGCTACTTCATTGAAAGCATCTTCGTAGAAAATTTCTTTTCCGTAATATTTTTCTACAATTTGCATTGGTGCTTTTCCTTTTCTAAATCCTGGTATGTTAAAATATTTTGCACTTTTAAAATATACTTTCTTGATAGCTTCATCAAATTTTTCAGCCTCAACTGTTATTTCTAATTTCACTTCATTTGCATTTTTCGTTTCTTCTACTTTACAATTCATTCTTTTCATCCTTTCTTCTTTAATCACATAAGCTTATATATTATACCACATTTTTCCTATTTTGCAAGGAAATTTTGATATTTTTCAAAAAATACTTGTTTTTTTTTTTCTTTTGTGTTAAACTTGTTACTAGTCAATTTATTTAAGAAAATTTAGGAGGTGCAATTAAGAATGGCAGTATGTGAAATTTGTCAAAAAACAGCAAGTCATGGAAATAAACTTAGTATTACTCGTTCTCATATCAGTAAAAGAGCTCCACGTACATGGAAACCTAATTTAAGAAGAGTAAAAGTTGATATGAATCGGAGAAACAAGAAGAATTTATGTATGTGCAAAATGTTTAAAAGATGGAAAAGTAAAAAGAGCTTAAGATGCTCTTTTTTTGTTGTATAAATAAAAATCATGATTGAGTATTGTTTCAACCATGATTTTTTCCTCCGTCCCCAAAATCATTTTAGTCTTTAATCCCAAATATTAATTTTACAAATCCTCTTAAAAACTTTGGTACTTTTTTTACAACTACTGTCATATGTATCTACCTCCTTTATCTTTTAACAGGCAAGCCACATAAATCCAACGGCAATGACAATGATTCCTATGATAAATAACCAACCTGTTATAGGAAGTAATAATACCAATAAAATTCCCAATCCAAATCCAATTAAACAGATTGCTAATGTTTTTCTAAATAATTTTAACATGCCATTATTACCTCCACTATTTTTATATATTATATTATTTTTACTTATTATTGGTTCCTTTTTATGTTACATATTAGATTGACAAAAGCTATCTTTCTCTTGTAAAATACATTTAGGAGATGATTAAAATGAAAAAACAAGATGTTATTAAGCTTATTGAATTGTTAAAAAAAAGATATCCAGATGCCACTTGCAGCTTAGATTTTACCACTCCTTTTGAATTAGTTGTTGCTGTTATGCTTTCTGCTCAATGTACAGATGAAAGAGTCAATAAAACAACCCCTTCACTTTTTGCACGTTGTAAGACAATTCAAGATTTTGCAGATATTGATGTTACTGAATTAGAAAATTTAATTCATCCATGTGGTTTCTATAAAAATAAAGCAAAAAATATTAAATCGTGTGCCAAACAGATTTTAGAAAATTTTCATGGAGAAGTTCCTCATACTATGAAGGAATTAACTAGTCTAGCTGGTGTTGGCCGAAAAAGTGCTAATGTGATTATGTTAGAAGTATTTGGTATAGCAGAAGGTATTGCTGTTGATACGCACGCTAAAAGAATTTCTAATTTAATTGGTTTGTCAAAAGAAAAAGAGCCTGAAAAAATAGAACAAGATTTAATAAAGCTATTTCCAAAAGAATATTTAAAAGATATCAATCATATCTTTGTATGGCATGGTAGAAATACTTGTATTGCTCGAAAACCACAATGTGATACATGTGTTGTTAATCAGTTTTGCCAATCTTATCAGTCGTATGGCAATCATGCTTAAAAATATTTGGTTCTATAATCCATCATATTAAATTATAAGAACTTATTAAATAAATATCATTTATATTCCGCTTTCTTGTTCATTATATTCGATAAAAATTTATAAATTCGTAAAATGAACCTCTCTCATGTTCAAATAGACTGTTATCTATTTCGCATAAATCACGAATACGACTGGAATAGTTTTACCAAATTCTTAACAAAAGTGTATGGTCTATAGAACGGAATATTTTTAATCGATTGCCTTATATCAGTTGACAAAAATAAAATAAAGATATATATTTTTACATATTTATATATAAATTTTAGGAGGTATTTTTATGTTAAAAAACAAATTGAAAATAATTGCTGTTCTAACAGTTCTTATTTTAACTTTTTCATTACCAATTGTAAAAGCAGAAAATATAACATCTGATGATGGAACTACTCCAATTAACGATAACTTAGAAGCTAATGTTACTACAGATGAAGATAATTTAAAAAAAGGTGATATTTATTTAACTGGTGATCATGTCACTGTTGATTATATTGTAGATGGAAACCTATTTATCTTTGCTAATCATGTTACTATCAATTCACAAATTGGCGGTGATGCTTTTATTTTTGCCAACACCGTAACCATTGAAAAACAAGGCTATATATTTAGCAACTTATTTACTTTTTCTAAAAATGTAAATATATATGGTGTTGTATATGACCTATATGCCGCTTCTGAAAACACAACCATTGATGGATTTATTCATCGAGATGTTCACATTGGTTCTGATACTGTCAATATTTCAGGTACCATTAAAAGAAATGCTCATATTAACTGTTCTTCTCTTAATTTTACTACAAATTCTGATAATAATCAGACAGAAGAAGAAACTACTCCAACCACGAAAGCTCGTATTAATGGAAATCTAACCTATTCAGCAAAAACTGAAATATCGGTTCCAGAAGGCGTTGTTACTGGAGAAACAACCTTTAAACAATTAGCATCTTCGGATTCTAATATTGCTGAAAAAACAATTATGAGCCTAATTACTTTTGTTGTTACAATTATAGCAGTTTGGCTATTATGCTCATGGCTTGCACCTAATTTCTTAAAAGCCACACCTGCTTTATTAACTACTAAAAAAGTTTTACCTGTAATCGCTTTCGGAATTTTGACTCCAATTGTTGGCATCTTTCTAACAATCGTATTCTTCTTTATGGGTATCACTTCTACTTTAGGTTTATTACTATTAATGATGGTTTTTAGCTTAATTATTATTAGTACTTCTATCTTTACCATTACTTTAAACACTATTATTTGTAATAAATTAAAAATTGAAAAGAGAGCTTCTATTTTTTGTATGTTAGTGGGAATTTCTATGATTTTATGGCTAATTGGTTTCATTCCTTTTATTGGTCCTCTTTTAGGTCTTATCGTAGTTATTTTAGGTTTAGGTATTGTAGTTTCTAGTCTAGTGTTAAAGAATAAAGAAAAAATAAAAAAATAATATAGAAAACGGCAAAGAATATAAATTCTTTGCCCTTATTTTTTTAATTCATCTATAATTGCTTTAAAATCTTTTGCCATAACAATTGCTGTTCCTGCCACCAAAATATTGGTCCCTGCTTTTTTTACTTCTGGTGCAGTTTTTAAATTAATTCCACCATCTACTTCTATATCCAATTCTAAATTTTGTTCTTCCACCTGTTTTTTTAGTTTTTCTATTTTGTGTATCATATCAGTTAAAAATGTCTGTCCACCTTTACCTGGTTCTACTGTCATAATTAGACACATATGAATATATGGTAAGAATTCATATATTTCTTCTATTTTTGTATTTGGCTTTACTGCTACTCCTACCTTGCAATGATTGTCTTTGATATATTGAATCATTTCATAAACTTCCTCTTTATTTTTACAGGCTTCTAAATGGAAAGTAATAATATTGGGTTCCACTGCTAAAAAATCATCAATTGCTGCTTTAACATCTTTAACCATTAAGTGCACATCTAATGGCAAACTAGATATTCTTTTAATATAAGAAGCATTTTGAATCATCCTATCATAGGTATCTTTCTCTACAAACTTTCCATCCATAATATCAATATGAAAATAATCTGTTTTGGCTGTTTCTAGTGCAAAAAAGGTTTTTGATTCTTCTCCTTTTTTCACAGATAATATAGATGTTGAAACTTCTACCATCTCTTTTTCTCCTCTCTTTCTTTTAATTGTTGATATATTTTACAAAATCTTTCATAGCGTTCTAATGCTATTTTTCCATTTTCAATCGCCTTTTTAATTCCACAATTTTCTTCTTTTATATGCGTACATCCTACAAATTCACATTCTGAAATTTCACTTTTAAATTCTATAAAAAATTCTGCTAAATCTTTACTTTCAATCTCTTCAATTGAAAAGGTGGAAAATCCTGGTGTATCTGCAATATAGGTGTTTTCATCTATTTCATATAATTTAATAGAAGTTGTTGTATTTTTTCCTCTTTTATTTCTTTGACTGATTTCTCCTTCTATTGTCATATCTTGCTGAAAAATGCCATTAATTAGTGTTGATTTTCCCACACCAGAATTTCCCGAAAAAGCATTGATATTATTTTTTAATTTTTGTTTCAATTCTTCAATCCCTTTTTGATTTTTAGCTTCTGTTTCAATTACAGAATAACCTATTTTTTGATATATTTTTCTAATGTTTTCAAAATCTTTTTTATCATCTAAATCAGTTTTATTCAATACAATCAAGCTTTTTATTCCCAAATATTCTGCAAAAGCTAATTGCTTATCTAGCATTAATAAATCTGGCTTTGGTTCTTTGCTTGAAACCACAAAAACAATTTGAGTAATATTTGCAAGTTTCGGTCTCTTTACATAAACTTTTCTTTCTAATACCTTATCAATTACTGCCTTTCTATTTTCTTCATCCGTTATTTCTAACTCTACCAAATCTCCAACCACTGGTGTCATTTCTTCTTTTTTTAGCCTGCCTCTCGCTGTTGCTTCATAAATCTTGCCATTGGTTCCGGGTTTAATTGGCAACTTTTCTTTTTTGATTGCTTTTATTTTATACAAATTAGATATATTTTCTATTATAATTCCTTGCATTTTTCCTCCTTATTCTTTTTTATTATATCGAAAAAAAATCCAATTAGCAATTATCTAATTGGATTTTTTATATAAAATTTGTATTTTAATCAAATGTATATGATGTAGTTGTTCTAATATCTATATCTTTTTCTTTTTCTTTTACATCATCAATAAATACTTTTACTGTAACAATTCCTGTTGCTACAACTTTTCCATTACCAGTATTAATTTGTGTTTCATTTTTATCTACTTCCTGATTAAAAATAGTTTCTCCATTAGCTTCAACTCGTAATTTGACTTTTTTCTTACCTGTTTCTGTACTATTTTCTGTTTCTGAATATCCTCCTGTTAATGATTTTACATTAACATATATGGTTGCATTTTTCTTTTCTGCTAGCTTATTTACCGTAATGGTAATTGTTGTTCCTTCATTTACTTTCTTTCCACTATCTATACTTTGCTTTAAAACAACTCCATTATCTTTAGCAGTATCTTCATCATAAACTACATTAACCTTTAATCCTAAATTTTCTAAGTTTTTCTTGGCTGTTGTCTCATCTTGCCCTACTACATTTTCTACTGTAACCTCTTTAATTCCTGTACCTGTACTAACATGAATTTTTATAGTATCTCCTGAAACAGCTTCTTCGTCAGGAGCTGTTTCTTGACTAATAACATATCCTTCTTTTACAGTTTTACTAGTCTCTTCTATTACTTCTGCCTTCAACTTTGCCTCTTCTAGTAATCGAATTGCTTCTTCTTTTTCTTTTCCTTTTACATTTGGTACGATTACTTTTTCTTGTCCTTTACTAATAATAACACTTACTGTACTTCCTTCTTTTACTTTGTTGAATCTTTCCATATAAGTTGGATCTTGTGAAATAACATATCCTTCTGGTACGTCCTTACTGTATTCTTCTTTTTCTATTTCGAATTTTAATTTTGCTGCTTCTACTTCTTTTTGCGCTTCTTCTTTTGACATTCCTACTACATTTGGCATTTCTACTTCAGCAGGATTAGTTAAATTTAATACCGCTAAAGTTCCTCCTAAGCTTATTGAAAATAATAAAATCAATCCTACTATAATGCTAAGTACTTTATGTTTTTTTATGAATTTTTTAAATTTTCCTTCTTTTTTTCCACTTTTATTTCTACTATTTGGTATATCTTCTATTTCTCCATACATATCCGTATTAATTTTTTGTGTCCTCGCTGTTGCATCATATTCTAATTCTTCCACAAAATCGCCATCTGGATTCTTTAATGATTTTCTTAAATCTGCTAGCATTTCTGTTGCTGATTGATATCGTAATGTTACATCTTTTTGTAATGCCTTCATAATAATTTTATTAATTGCTACTGGTACATTTGGATTAATCTCAATTGGCTCTTCTGGTTCTTCTTGCATATGTTTTAAAGCAACTGATACTGGTGTATCTGCATCAAATGGAACTCTTCCTGTTATCATTTCATACATAACAACCCCTAGTGAATAAATATCTGATTTGGCATCTGTAAATCCACCTCTAGCATGTTCTGGTGAAAAATAATGTACTGATCCTATTGTTGTTCCAAATGCTGTAATGGTTGAATTAGAAACTGCTTTCGCAATTCCAAAATCAGTTACTTTCGCAATTCCATCTTCGGTAATGATAATGTTATGTGGCTTAATATCTCTATGTATAATATTGTTTTTATGAGCTGTCTCTAAGGCTGACGCAATTTGAATTGCAACATTAACAGACCATTTCCATGGTAATGGGCCTCTTTCTTCTATAATAATTTCTTTTAATGTTTTTCCTTGTATTAATTCCATTACAATGTAATACAAATTTCCTTCTACTCCAACATCATAAATTGAAACAATATTAGGATGGGTTAATCTTGCTGCTGATTGTGCTTCTACTTCAAATCTTTTTATAAATTCTTCATCTGTTGTAAATTCATCTCTTAATATTTTTACTGCTACATTTCTTTTTAATACTTTATCAGTAGCTTTATAAACTGTAGACATTCCGCCATTTCCTATTTTTTCGACCATTTCATATCGATTTCCTAATAGCTTTCCTTCTAAATTCATAATTTATCTCTCCTGTTTATATATTTTTTATAATAACAACAGTTATATTATCATATCCACCATTCTTATTCGCTATTTCTATTAATTCTTTTGGTGCTTGCTCTATGTCCTTTTTCGCTAATTGACAAATTTCTTCTTGTGGTACCATATTCGTTAGTCCGTCTGAGCTCATCACCAAAATATCTTCTTTCAAGAAACCTCTTACCATGACATCAGGCTCTACAAATGCATTACATCCAAGTGCTTTCATTAGCATATTTTTTTGAGGATGGTGTGTTGCTTCTTCCTGTGTAATGGTTCCATCTTTTACTAGTTTTTGAACATAGCTATGGTCTTGTGTTAGTTTTCGCATAAAATCTTTTCGTATTCTATAAATTCTACTATCTCCTACATGTCCAATAAATGCTCTATTATTATATATTAAACAAATTTCTAAAGTAGTACCCATTCCTTCTAATTCTTTGTTTTCTTTTGCTTTCTCATATACCACCATATTGGCATATTCCATACTACTGCCAACTAATTGAAGAATACTTTCTTTATCTTTATTGATTTCTTTGAAATTATTTTCTATATAACTTTTAGCTGTTTGTATGGCTAATTGACTAGCGATTTCTCCTCCATTATAGCCCCCCATACCATCTGCTAACATATATAATTGCACTTCATCGATTGATTCTGATATATAGTAATCGTCTTGATTGATTTCTCTTACTTTACCAATATCTGATTTTGCATAAGCCTTTATCATTTTTTCACCTCTTTTTCTTGTGCCTTTATTTTCTCTGTTTACTTTATATCACAAGTTTGTTTTTTTTGCAAGTACTCTACTTTACTCTCAAAAAGACAATAGAATTTCTTCCATTGTCTTTTTTCTATTTTATTATCTTAAAATAATACGATTAATATATCCATTCACCCATCCATAATCAACATCATTACCACCATATCGTAAATCTTATCGAATTTATTTCTTTTTCTTCTAATGATAATATAATCTTAAAATTTTGTGTTCCTTTAACTGTCTTATAGGCATGTGTAGATTCTTCTGAAGTTCCCTCCTTATAATATGCTATCATCTTGGCGCCACATCCTCCAAAATTATCACCACTATCAAATCTACCAGCAGCATAAATTTCACTATACATTATATTTTTACTATTAAGTTTGCTGTAAGAAACATCAAAATTAGATAAAAATGCACCTGCACCACTCGAATTTCCAGCACCAATCATGCCCTGAATATAGGCTAGATTATCACCATAATGATTAATAAGTACCAGGATCTTTGACGTCAAAAGTATAACTATTTCCATTATAGGAACCAATTCCATCTATACTAAATGATTTAACTTTTTCACATAATTTATTTAAATATTTTCACCCTTTTTCTTCTATCACTTATCAATTGAAAATTATTTTTTTTCATGCTATAATAACAAGTAAATGTGTATTATAGGAGATTATTATGTATTTAGAAAAATTAGAATTTGATAAAATATTAGAAATGTTAAGTGGATTTTGTGTTACTGTTCAAGGAAAAGAGCTTGCTTTGCACTTATCTCCTAGTAACCAAAAGGAAAAAGTAAAACAGCTTTTACAAGAAACCAGTGAAGCTGTTAATTTATGTTACCGTAATGGTTTTCCTGTTTTTTTTGAAATTGCTGATATCCATATAGAATTAAAAAAATTAGAAAGTACTAGTTCCCTATCTTCTAAATCTTTATTAAACCTTGCTCATATTTTCAAATTGTCTCAAGATTTAAAAGATTATTTTAATAAGGACTTTTTAGATTTATCTGAATATCCTATTTTATCTAATTTATTTTCAAATTTGTATACAAATAAAAGTATAATTGAAAAAATATTTTCTTGTATTTTAGATGAAAATGTAATAGATGATAAAGCCTCCCCAAATTTACAATTTATACGAAGGCAAGCAAGAAAATTAGAACAAGATATTCGTTCTAATTTAAATGATATGATTCATGCTTCCACCTATTCTAAATATATACAAGAAAGCATTATTACAATACGAAATGAGCGATTTGTAATTCCTATAAAAGAAGAATATCGTTCTCAAATAAAAGGATTTGTCCATGATATTTCCAACGCAGGCTCTACTGTTTTTATAGAACCTATCTCCATTTTTGAAATGAATAATGAATTAAATCGTCTAAAAAAAGAAGAAGAATTAGAAATTGAAAAAATTTTACAAGCATTAACTTCTTTGTTTTTCCCTTATACAAAAGAATTGGCACTTGATGTTAATGTCATTTCTCAATTAGATTTTATTTTTGCTAAAGCCAAATTTTCAGATTATTTACAAGCAACTACACCTCTTGTTAATGAAAAAAAGGAAATTCATTTAAAAAATGCTAGGCATCCTTTTATCGAAAAAGATAAAATTGTTCCGATTTCTCTCGATTTAGGAAGTGATTTTTCTATTCTCTTAATTACTGGTCCTAACACTGGCGGAAAAACAGTTACACTAAAAACAATCGGACTTTTAACTTGCATGGGATGTAGTGGACTAAATATTCCTTGTGACGAAAATTCTAGCATTTATGTTTTTGATTCTATTTTTGCTGATATTGGTGATGATCAAAGTATTGCTGACTCTTTGAGTACATTTTCATCTCATATGCTTAATATTGTAAAAATTATTCAACATGCCTCTACTGATTCTTTAATTTTAGTAGATGAATTAGGCTCAGGTACAGATCCATTTGAAGGTGCTAATCTTGCTATTAGTATTTTAGATTATTTTAAAACAATTGGATGTTTGACAATAGCTACTACTCATTATCAAGAACTAAAACATTATGCACTTGTGACAGATACCTTTGAAAATGCTTCTGTAGAATTTGATCTTGCTACTTTAAGTCCTACTTACAAACTGTTAGTTGGTATTCCTGGTAAAAGTAATGCTTTCGAAATTAGTAGAAAATTAGGTTTACCAGATACTATTATTGCCAAAGCCCAATCACTGATGACTTCTAACCAAATTGATATTGAAAATTTATTAAAAAGTATTTATGATAATAAAGCTTTAATTGAAAAAGAAAAAACTGAAATTTCTCAAAAACTAGAACATATTACCAATATTGAAACTTCTTTGAAAAAAGAATTAGAAGATGTAAAAAGTAAAGAAAAAGAATTAATTCAAAATGCAAAAATAAAGGCTAGAAATATTTTATTGGAGGCAAAAGAAGATGCAACTCAGATTATAAAACAAATGAATTCTTCCAGTCGTAATAAAGACTTAGAAAATGCCAGAAATTCTTTAAACGCTAAAATTAAAGCAATTCATTCAGACACTAATATTCCTAATCAGGATAAGGATACTGATGTTAGTAGTTCTTTAGATATAAATGACATTCAGCCCAATAAACCTGTTTTCGTAACTACTTTAGGACAAGATGGTATTATCCTTTCTCGCATTTCTAAATCAAATGAAGTTCAGGTTCAAATTGGTAGTTTAAAAATGTCCATCCCTATAAAGTATCTAAAACCGTCTACCCATTCTAGTAAAAACATTAATTCTTCTGTAGCTGTAAGTAATTTACCTCATGCTTCAAAATCCAAATTAGTAAAATCAGAAATTAATGTGATTGGATTAGATGTGGAAAATGCGATTGGAATCGTTGATAAATTTTTAGATGATGCTTCTCTTTGTAAACTACAATGTGTTCGAATTGTTCATGGAAAAGGTACTGGAAAATTAAGAAACGGTATTCATCAATTTTTGAAAAAAAATCCTCATGTTAAATCTTTTCGTTTAGGAACTTTTGGTGAAGGTGAAATGGGTGTTACCGTTGTTGAATTAAAATAATGATTAAAGCCTATTTTATGATATGTATTACTCTTAAATAGGCTTTTATTTTTCTTTTTGTTGTTCTAACGCATATATCTTATGTCCATACATTTCTATTATTTTTTGTTCTTTTTCATGTTGTTTTTCGTTTTCTTCTAGTTTTTCTGTATGTCCTGTTAAAACTTCTAGTATTATGTCTATTTTTCTTCCATGCTCATATTCGATTCTAGTTACTGTATTTCCTACTTTTGTTAATTCTTCTCTCATATTCTGTTGTTCTTTCTTCATTTCTTGTTGCTCTTTCTTCATTTCTTGTTGTTCTCTTATCATTTCTTGTTGCTTTTTTAATATTTTATCTTGCACAGTTGATATTTCAGTTATTTTATTTAGTATTTCCTTCATTGATTGCTCCATTTTTTATTACCTCCTTTCTTTTAACAATTTTTGAAAATTATTTACAGCTATTGCTAAAATTATATACGGCTAAATATCTTTTGTCAAGAAAAACCCATCGCCTTTTTTCGACAAAAGTGATTCTATTTTCTTATTCATACTTATTCTTTTGAGACTTAAAAAAGGTCATCTATTTTTCAGTTGATAACCTTTTTAATCTTTGTTTATATATATTTCTCTATTAACACAACCGTTCTTCCACTTCTCGTTGTTCCAGCAAATTCTTTAATTACAAATCTTCCTTTGCCTCGAATTGTAATAACATCATTCAATTTTAATTGTTTTGAAGCTTTCGTTTCATTTTTCCCATTAATAAAAACTCTTTCTTGGTCAATAATTTGATTTGCTTTGCTTCTAGATGTTCTTGCCAAATCTGATACAAAATTATCGAGTCTTAAAGAAGGAACAATAA
>CARUQW010000011.1:18850-33222 GCA_949077355.1 uncultured Clostridia bacterium
TAGTTTTTCTAAAGAAATAATATCTATTTTACTATTTTCAAATCTAGTTAAAGAAGGTAGTTGTTGTTTTAAAATATCCGCAAAATCTTGTACTGTAATAATATCTGCCCCTCTTTCATTAACAACAATATCTCCCACTTTCTCTCTTTTAAAACCTAATTTGACGATTCCTCCTAAGTAATTTCTATGAGAATACTTTCCTTTTTCCTCTTCTGGCAATACGACTCTTACTATTTTTATCATTTTTCTCTCATTTTTTTCTAGCATTTTCTCATCATATTTTTCTGGATAAATGATTAATACTCTTCTTTCAGCCTCTTCATATCCTCCATATAATTTATAATTTTCAAATTTCATTTTTCTTAGAAAGTTTTCTACTAATGAAACCTGATACATATCTAAAAAATCTGTATGCTCTATTTGTTCTCTTGTTTTCGAAAACTCTATTTTATCCAATACCTGTGATAAACATATTTTATCTTCTTGTTTTTTGTATTCCTTTAATAGTTGTTGTTTGTCCATTTGGTTTCCTTTCTATTTCTTTTTGTTTTCAATCTTCTAAACTGTTATTTTAGACAATAAATCAAAATCTTTTTTGATTGTTTCAAAATCTACTTTATAGATTTTTTCTAGTTCTTCTACACTTCCATGTTCGATATATTGGTCTGGATAAGCATAATTTTTAATTTTCACTTCTTGTAAATCTTCTTCTATTATTATTTCTTGAACTGCCGTTGCCAATCCATTTATAATAGTTCCATCTTCTATCGTAATGACTTTTTTTGTTTTTTGTATAGATTGTTTTATTGTCTCTTTATCAATTGGTTTTAAGAATCTGGCATTTATTACTTCAACCAATACATTGTTTTGTTCCTTTTCAATTTCTTTCGCTACTTTCATAGCTCTAGCAACAGTTTTTCCGATTGCTACTATGGTTAAATCATTTCCTTCTTTTAGTATCTCTCCTTTTCCATATTCTATTCTTTTCTGTTTTTCTATTTTGTTTTCATTTTCTCCGCCTCTTGGATATCGAATTACAACTGGTTTCTTCAAATTCACTGCAAATTCTAGCATTTCTTCCAATTCTTTAAAATCCTTTGGTGCCATAATCGTTAAATTTGGAACTAATCGAAAAAACGCCATATCCAATGT
This sequence comes from uncultured Clostridia bacterium, assembly GCA_949077355.1. Classification (GTDB taxonomy): domain Bacteria; phylum Bacillota; class Clostridia; order TANB77; family CAG-508; genus CAG-269. Next base: position 20,003 of record CARUQW010000011.1, read on the forward strand.
TCCTTGATGTGTTTCCCCATCTGCTCCAACTATTCCAGCTCGATCTACACACATAATTACTGGTAAATTTTGTATTGCTACATCATGTATTACTTGATCATAGGCTCTTTGATAAAAAGACGAATAAATTGGTACTACTGGAACAATTCCTTCTTTTGCCATCCCTGCAGCCACGCCTATAGCATGTTGTTCTGCTATTCCTATGTCAAAAAATCGTTCTGGAAACTCCTTTGCAAATTGTGTTAGTCCTGTTCCATCTTTCATAGAAGCCGTAATTGCAACAATTTTATCATTTTTTCTAGCTAATTCTACTAATTTTTCTCCTAATACTTTTGAATAGTCTTTTTTCTTTTCTTTTTTGCTTTTTCCTGTTTCTAAATCAAAAGGTCCTGTTGCATGAAACTTATCTGGATTCTTCTCAGCAATTTCGTATCCCTTTCCTTTTTTTGTTAAGACATGAATTAGTACAGGTCCTTCTAGTTGTTTACTAATTTTTAACATTCTTTCTAACTCTTCTATATCATGTCCATCTACTGGTCCCAAATAACGAAATCCAATATCTTCAAAAAACATCTTCGGTATAATTAGTTGCTTAATACTCCTTTTAATTCTGATAACTGCTTTTACAATTGCTTTCCCAATACCAGGTATTTTTAGAACGGCTTTTTTTACTACATCGCTAGATTTACTGTATGTTTTTTTCGTTCTTAATTTACTAAGCAACATATTAATTCCACCAATATTTTTTGAAATGCTCATTTCATTGTCATTTAAAATAACTGTCATTTTGGCTTGACTCCATCCAGCATCATTTAGAGCTTCTAATGCCATGCCACCTGTTAGTGCTCCATCGCCTATTACCGCTAATACCGAATTATCTTCCCCTTTAATATCTCTTGCTCTTGCCATTCCTAAAGCAGCAGAAATAGAGGTACTACTATGCCCTGTGTTAAAACTATCTGTGTCTGATTCTTTACTTTTTGGGAATCCTGCAATCCCATTTAATTTTCGTAATGTTTTTAATTGTTCTTTTCTTCCTGTTATAATTTTATGTACATAGGTTTGATGTCCTACATCCCATACAATTTTATCTTTTGGTAAGTCAAATATACTATGTAATGCTATCGTTAACTCCACTACTCCTAAGTTAGAAGCTAGATGTCCTCCATTTTCTGATACAATCTCTAATAAGTATTTTCTTATTTCTTCAGCTAATTGTTTTTTTTCTTTGGTGTTTAGTTTTCTAATATCCTCTGGTGAGTTTATTTTTTCTAACATTTTTACCACCTTTTATTTTTATTTTGTGTATCTATTATATCATGTTTTTCTACTTTTGCAACCTTGCTATGAAATCTATTAAAAAGATGAGGCTAATCCTCATCTTTGCTTTCAATTCTTATTTTTCTCTTTCTACTAGTCTGTTCACTATACTTCTTTTTTGTAATTCTTCAGCATATTCTTTATCTTTTCTTCCTTGAATTGTTAAGTCTGTGAAAAGTACTTTTCCATCTTCTATTACAAATTCTGCATCATATTTTTCAAATGGCATATATCTTACTTCTTTTATTACTTTACTAAATAATTTAAATTCCTCTTCATTTTCCTCTTGTATTTGTAATTGACTAATACCAAATCTTTCTCCCATGACGGGTATTGTCATTCGATTTTTAATAATTCCCTTTTTACGTTTTTCGAAATCTTTAAAGATTTCAATAATTAACTTGTCTCCATTTGCTTCATATCTAGAAATAGAACCTATTTGCTCTGGTTTTACCGTTGGATGAACAATAATATGATATTGATTTTGATGTTCTTTTATAAAACCTCTTAATTCATTTAAATTGGTACATCCATGTATAGATGGTAAATACACTGTATTTTCTGTACTTCTTTTAGGAGATGTTCTAACACTTAATCCTTGTTTTAATGCATAACTATTCTCATCTAAAAAGTTAGGGTCAATTTGTTTTACAGTTGGGAAGTCTAGCATTTGTAGCATTTTCAAGCCTTCTATTTTAGACATTTTCATTTCAGACCAACTCCCATATAATTAATAGCTCGAATAAATGATTTTTCAATACTTTGGTCACATTCAAAGTCAATTGGTATTTCCGTGTCCCTTCTCGATAAACATGGTTTTAATTTTAAATCAGAAGTAATGCGAATATACATATATTTTGGACATGCTTCGCAAATTTTATTATCACATAAGCTATGCATAATTGTTACATACCAATCTCCAAAAAACAAATATTCCACAGAATTACAATCTGATGCAATTACTTTGTCTGCTTTTTTCTTTAATTTGTTCGTGAATTTCTCAAATTTTTCTTTGGTATAGGTAATAGGAAGACCTTCTACTTTAGATGGTTCTATTAATCTCATTCCCAAATTGTTTTTTTGGCAAAATTCAATTATTGATTGATAATCCTTTTCTTTGTAATCTTCATCAAAAATAATACAATTTATTCTAATTTTTCCTTCAAATTCTTCAAGTGTTCTTTCTAAATTTTCTTTTACTAAATTAAAATTTGGAAAACCACTTAATTTTTCATATTTTTCTTTTTCTAATGTATTTAAGCTTAATGTTAAAGCATTCACATGATATCGATTTAACATTTCAATGTTTGTTTCATTTAATAAAGATATATTTGTTGTCAAATCAACATATGGTATTTGTATTTCTCTAATGTATTTTAGTAATGCTTCTAGTTCTGGATATAATAGAGGTTCTCCTCCTGTTAGTTTTATCTTATTAATGCCAAATTCTTTTCCATTTTTTAAAACTGGTTTTAATTTTTCTAGTGGGATAATTCTACTCTGTTTATCTTGTTCTCCTTCTGCAAAACAATATTTGCATTTATAATTACACTCTGTTGTTAGCACAATTCTAAGTGTTCCTGATTGTAAATTCTTTTTAGGAAAGAATTTATTTTCTATTACTACACCATTGGATAACATTGTATTGTCTGTTCTATCAACTACTGTATTTAGCATTATTTGGCCCTCCTTTGTAAATAGTGTAATACATGAGTTGGATGGTCAAATATTTCATTTGCAAATATTTCTTCTAATGGTTTTTCTAATATATTTCCAACACAGATGGAATCTTCTTCATAAAAGCCTTGTGATATTACATCTCCAATAGGTGTTAAAAGAACACAAGAATGAAGATATTCATTATAATCATATAATCGAATATTTCTATGTTCTTCTTTTCTACAAGCAAGAATTTTTTCTTTTATTTTTTCTACTTCTTTTTCTGGAATGATTTCTTCCAGATGTTCTTTTCCTCTTCCTTGTGGCGTAAAAATAATAAATAAGTGCGAGAATAAATCTAATTCTTTTGATAAATTTATGAGATAGTCTACATGTTGTTTATTCGAATTGTAGATAAAACTATTTAATCTTATTTTACATCCAGCTTCTTTTAGTTTTTTGATATTCTTAATGGTTTGGTCGAATACATCATTTTGTCTTTGGTCATTGTGAATTTCTTTTGGTCCGTCTATACTAATTTGTACTAAGTCTGCTAGTTTTAAAGCATTTATATTTTCATCGTTTAGTAAAATTGTATTGGTTGTAACGATTGTATTAATATGATTGTATTTAGCACATTGGATTAACTTTTCTAAATCTTTTCTTACTAATGGTTCTCCTCCTGTGAAATCCAACCTGTTAATTCCTAATTTTCCCAATTGGTTAATTATTTCAATTGCTTCTTTTGTTTTTAATCCATAGGTTCCTTCTACCCCTGAATCAGATAAACAATATTTGCAATTCAAATTACATTTTGTTGTAATTTGCCAACAAACTGATAACGGATTTTTTAATTTTATATCATAGGTATCTTCTTCTGTATCATAAGTGATAATCGCTGTTGTCATTTTTTTCATGTTAAATCTCCTCCCAATTATAAGGTAAATACATAGATTCCTGACTTTTTAGCATTTTTGGTATGTAACTTAACGTATTTTTTGGAATCTCATTCATGTTTACCCATTTTATTTCTTCACATTTCTCTTCCTCTTCATTTGTTATCTCTCCTGTCCATTGATTTGCTTTAAATATGAAATCAATATATTCTTGTTCTTTATTTACTTTTCTGTTCATTACTTTATAAAGTTCAATGTCTTGTAAATCTATTTGAATACCAATTTCTTCTTTTGCTTCTCTTATCATTGCTTTTCTGATTTCTTCATTTGCTTCAACATGTCCTCCTGGTAAAGAATATTTACCATCTTCGTATCCTGTATTCTTTCGTTTCATTAATAATATTTTGTCTTCTTTTTCTAATATTAATTGAACACTGACAGGTAACTTATTTCTTTCTTTCATATTTTCCTCCCTTCCCAATACTAATATATAAATTTGCACGTATTCCTCTTTTTTTACAAAATTGCTATTTTTGTATACAAAACAACTTTTAAATTATATTTTCTTTTCTTCTTGAAAGAATAATTCATCGCAACTTTTCATGTCTAATTCAAAAATATTTTTGATTTGAATCATTTCATCTAAATAGAATTCCTCTTTTCCTTCCAATTTATCTTTTAGTTGATTCACTTCTATTTTCATTCTATCTGCTAATTCTTGTATTTCTATTTTGTTCTCTTTCATTAGTTTCATTACACGTTTTCCTATTAGTTCTGCTTCCATATTTTTTCTCCTTTATTTGTTTCCTATCAAGAAACATGATATAATATTTTTATTTACTTGTCAATCGTCTCTCAAGTTTTTATTACACTATTAGTGCTACTTTTTTATTTATATATTTACAAAATTTAAATAAAATGCTATAATTTCAGTAAGGTAATTACAGGAGGTAATAATATTGGATGAAATTTTTGTAGAAAGATTAAAAATATTAATAGAAGAGTCTAATTTGAGCTATGAAAAATTAGCACATGGTTTGGGATTTAAAGCGAAAAGTACAATTTTCAAATATAAAAATGGTAAGATTGTAAAGATTGGTCCAAGTGGTATTGCAAAAATTGCTACCTACTTTCATGTATCACCATCTTGGCTAGCTGGTTTTACCGACGATAAATATTATAATATTTGATATGAATTATAAAAAATGCAAATACGATTTTAAAGTATTTGCATTTTAATATATTTTTTTTGAAATTTCAAGACATTTTTTTCTTTTTTCATCGCAAAAAATTTTGTTTTTCGACCTCTCTTTTTCTTTTTTGATTTGTTTCGCTAATAATTAATCTTTAATTACAATTTTTTCTTTTTCTACTGCAATTTTAGCTAATTTATTTTTCTTCAAGTTACCATCTAAAATCTCTTCCGCCAATTTATCTTCTAGCACATTTTGGATGGTTCTCCTAAGAGGTCTTGCTCCAAAGTTTTTATCAATTCCTTTGCTAGCAATTAATTTTTTTACTTCTGGTTCTAATTCAATTTTTATTTTTTGTAATGCTAATCTTCTTGTTACTTCATTTAACATAATATCAATAATTTGTTCAATTTCCTCGTCAGTCAATTTATGGAATACAATAATTTCATCAATACGATTAATAAATTCTGGTCGCAATTCTTTTTTTAGTGTTTCCATGACTTCTTTTTTCGTTTCTTCATATTCTTTTTTATTGTTGTCTTCTTCTGCCTTTACTTGACTAAATCCTAATGATTTTTTATCCGTAATTAGTCTAGCACCAATATTAGATGTCATAATAATAACTGTATTTTTAAAGTTTACCGTTCTCCCTTGGCTATCTGTCAAACGTCCATCTTCTAAAATTTGTAATAATAAATTCATAACATCTGGATGAGCTTTTTCAATTTCATCAAATAAAATAACAGAATATGGTTTTCTTCTTATCTTTTCCGTTAATTGACCTCCTTCATCAAATCCTACATATCCTGGAGGAGAACCAATTAGTTTGGAAACTGAATGTGGCTCCATAAATTCAGACATATCTACTCTTATCATAGCATTTTCATCTCCAAATAGACTTTCTGCTAAAGCCTTTGATAATTCAGTTTTTCCCACACCTGTCGGTCCTAAAAATAGGAAAGAACCAATCGGCCTTTTGGGATCTTTTAACCCTACTCTTCCTCTACGAATTGCTTTTGCTACTGCTTCTACTGCTTCATTTTGTCCAATAACTCTTTCATGCAGATTTTTTTCTAGATTTTTTAATCTAATATTTTCATCTTCTGTTATTTTTTTAGCAGGTATTCCTGTCCAGTTGCTGATGACTTCTGCTATATTTTCTTCCGCTATATTGGTTACTTGTTTAGTATTTTTATTTTTCCATCTTTTTTGTTCTTTTCCAAATTTTTCTTTCAATTCTTTTTCCTTATCTCTTAGCATTGCTGCTTTTTCAAATTTTTGTGTTCTTACTGCTTCTTCTTTATCTTTTTTTACATCTTGTATCTTCTCTTCTAATTCTTTTAAATTCTCTGGTTCTGTAAAAGTTTTTAATTTTGCCCTGGAAGCTGCTTCATCAATTAAATCAATTGCTTTATCAGGTAAAAATCTATCATTGATATAACGAACAGACATTGTTACTGCTGCTTCAATCGCCTCATCTGTAATTTTCACGCCATGATGCGCTTCATATTTGTCTCGAATTCCTTTCAGTATTTTTATTGTATCTTTTTCGCTTGGCTCATTTACATTAACTGGACTAAATCTTCTTTCTAGTGCAGAATCTTTTTCAATGTATTTTCGATATTCATTTAAAGTGGTAGCACCGACTAATTGAATTTCTCCTCTTGCTAATAATGGTTTTAAGATATTAGCTGCGTCAATTGCCCCTTCTGCTGCACCTGCTCCCACAATGGTATGCATTTCATCAATAAACAAGATAATATCTCCTGCTTTTTTTACTTCTCCCAATGCTTTTTTTATTCTTTCTTCAAAATCCCCCCTATATTTTGCTCCAGCTACCATACCAGAAATGTCTACACTGACTACCCTTTTATCTTTTAAAATTTCTGGAACATCGCCTGCTATTATTTTTTGTGCCAACCCTTCTACCACTGCTGTCTTACCAACACCTGGCTCACCAATTAGGCATGGATTGTTTTTCGTTCTTCTTGATAAAATTTGAATGACTCTTTCAATCTCTTCTTTTCTTCCAATAATAGGGTCTAATTTTCCTTCTGTTGCTTTTTTTGTTAAATCTTCTCCAAATTGGTTTAATGTTGCTGTTTGATTATAGCTTCCATTTTTTCTTTCTTGCTTTCCACTTTTCTCTTCTCCTTGTAGTTCTTCACCTTCATTAATTACCTTTATTATCTCATTATATAGTTTTGGAATATTAACATTTAGTTCTAATAAAATTCTAGCTGCAATACAATCACCTTCTCTTAGTATTCCAATTAATAAATGTTCTGTTCCAATATAATTATATCCCAGTTTTCTTGCTTCTATAAAAGCATTTTCAAATACTCTTTTGGTCCTTGGTGTAAATCCTATTGTTTCACTAATTGCTGTTTCTTGTCCTATTAATTCAACAATTTTATCAATTACCCCCTCTGGTATTACATCTTGATTTCTTAATACTTTAGAAGCAACTCCACTTCCTTCCTTTGTTAATCCATACAAAATATGTTCTGTTCCAATATAGTTATGTCCTAATTCAATTGCTGCTTCATTGGCTAATTCAATTGCCTTTTTAGCTCTATTTGTAAATTTATAGGTCATTTTATGTTTCTCCTTTCTTGTCCGCTTTGGACGGTCTTTTCTGCCATTCTTTTAAGTTGTTTGCATTTTTATGTTAATCATTGTATAATATAAGTATAGTTTATTACTATTTTTAACTGTTAATAGAGGCATTGCCTCTTAGCCCACTAGCTTTAGTGGTGAAATCCCATAGGAGGGGTATTTTATGAAAAACACTAATGGTATTATTTATTTCAAATGTTGGATTTGTGTGATTGGAGCTGCGTTTCTTCCTGATCTTACTACAGATACTTTTGGTATTATTACTGCAATCATACTCGGAGCTGGCATAATTGCTTCAACTTTGAATAATCGTAACGCAAATAACACAGCTGATGATACCGATGATTAGCCCCTCCCTATGGGGCTCTTTTTATTTTCCTTCCAAAATCTGTTGGATAACCTCCGCTCTTTTGATATCTCTTTCTAATGCTTCATACTGTTCTCCTAAGAACTTCTGCAAATTAGCTGGTTTTGTATACAAATATAACTTCTGTACTTTTAAATCAGTTAATTCTTTTAAAATTCCTAAATCTGTTCCTAATTTAATATTAGATAATAAATCTCTTGTTTCTTCTGATGAGATTTTTTTACAATATCTCAAAATTCCGTAACTTCTGTAAATCAAATCTTCAAAAGCAATATCATCTTTAGCTAAAATTTTTCTTGCTTGTCTTTCTTGTTTCATAATTTTATCAACAATTACGTTTAAGTTTTGTATAATTTCTTTTTCCGTTATTCCTAATGTTTGCTGATTAGAAATTTGGTACATATCTCCTGTACTTTCTGTATTCTCGCCATAAACACCTCGAATATGGATACCAAAACGATTAATAGCATCTAATACTTTTTCTGCATTTTTCGTTTTTGAAAGTGCTGGTATATGTACCATAACAGAAGCTCTTAAACCTGTTCCCACATTATTAGGACATGTTGTTAAATAACCATATTTTTCACTCATAGCATATCCTAGTATTTCCTCGATTTTCTGATCTATCTCAATTGCTAAATTTAATGTATTCTCTAACGCTAAACCACAGCTAAAAACTTGTATTTCTAAATGATTCTCATTTCCTATCATAATGCATATATTTTCCTCATCATTTATTAAAATACTACCAGTTTCATTTTTATTTAGGACAAAATCTGGGCTAATCAAATTCTGTTCTACTAAACTCATTTTGGTAATGTCGTCCATATCTTTCAATTTTAAAAATTTTAAATCATATCCAATTTGATATAAGTTTTCCTTTATCTTGTTTTCAAGAATTTCTAATTCTTCTTTTTTATTTAAATTAAATTGAAATCCCTGTAAATTTCTGGCTAATCGTATTCTTGTACTTTTTACCACATCTGAATTTTCACTACTTTGTAAATACCAATTCATTTTTCCTCCTCCTTTGTCTGTCTTACTTATTTTTGAATCGTCTTCTTAATTCTCTTTTTCTATATTTTTTATTTCATCTCTTATTTTAGCAGCATCTTCATAGCGTTCTTCTTTAATTGCTTTTTTTAATTTTTTCTGCAAATTTTCTAAAGTATTTTCTTTTTCACTTTCCTCTTTTTTTGTTGTTGCTGTATTTGCCATTTTTTGTTCTATTTTACTGTCTATTATTTTTCCAACTCTCCCAACATGATGATTTGCTCCCTGTATTCTTCGAATGATTGGGTCTAGCCTTTCTTCAAAAACGCTGTAGCAATTTCCACATCCTAGCTTTCCTGTACTAGCTATATCCTCAAAAGTATAACCACAACTATTGCATTTTAGTGTCTTTATTTCATTAAATAATGGCATTGCCATAAATTCTGGCGTTGTAAAATCTTCTAAAAATTCTCCTAAAAAACTAGAAAAATCAATTGGCATACTAAAATCCATATTACTAATTCCCAATTTTTTGCTACATTCTTCACATAAATTCATTTCCTTTTTTCTTCCATTTATATTCTCTGAATATCTTACATTTGCTTCTCTTTTTCTACAATTATCACATAACATTTTACTTCCTCCTTCTATCCATGATTTTGAGAACGGAGGAAAAAATCATGGATACTTTAAAATAATTATTTTATCTTAACTCTATTTTAATCATGATTTTTTCCTCCGTCCCTAAAATCATGATTAGTCTAAATTTAGTAACATGTTTTTCAGTATTCTTGCTCTTACTTTGTCTTTTTGTGTTTTGTCTAACTGTAAAACATTATCACTTGTTGCTACTTTAATCAATTTTGCTTCTTTTGGTTTTATGATATCATATGTTAAAAAGTCACTTATTACGATATCTACTTCATTGGATGTTATTTCACTTCCTATATTATTTATGATATGCATGATATAGTCAGATTTTGTATTGCTTACTTTTTTTATTGTAATATGCCCTCCTCCACCTCTTCTACTTTCTACATAATAGCCTTGTGATGGTTTAAATCTTGTTGCTATAACATAATTGATTTGTGATGGTACACAGTTAAATTGTTCTGCTAATTCGTTTCTTTGTATTTCTATGCTATTTTCTTCATCAAATAATTCTTTGATAAATTCTTCTATAATATCTGACATTCTCATTTTTCAGCATCCCTTCTTTCCTTTGTAAATCCTTCATTTTTGTCTTTGACTTTCTTTGACCTACAATATAATTATACTCGTTCTGTTTATTTTTTCAAGTTCCTCTTTTGACCTTCTTTGACTTTTATTTTTCATTTTTATCTATTTCCCTCGTTTTTTCTTTCTTTTCCGTTATTTCCTCTAATTTTTCTACTTTTTCTTTTTGCTCTGGTAAAGATACCCATGCAAAATAGGAAGATATAAATTCACCATATTTTGTGGCATCTTCTCCTACCTCATTAACGCCATATTCTACTTGTTTTTCTTTTCCTTTATTCTCTTTCATCTAAAAATGCACACTCCTTTTTATTGTTATGTACATTTTTCTAGATTTTATTCAATAAAATTTAATCTTACATTAAATAACATTAACTCAATCTTTCCAAAATCTACATAAAACTATTTCTTTTTTCTTAACAATATGCTATAATAGTAATAGTTGGAAATAAAGGAGGAAATTCACATGTGGCAAATATGGCTAATCCTTTCTGGAATTTGTTTAATTATAGAAATTATGACAGTAGGCTTTTTAATTTTTTGGTTTGCAATTGGAGCCTTGCTTGCTATGCTAGTTAGTCTATTTTGTAATAATTTAATGATTCAAACATCTGTATTTGTCCTATCATCCACTCTTTTAATTTTTACGACCAAACCATTTGTTCAAAAATTTGTAAATAAAAAAGCCAGCATCCAAACTAATGTATATTCAACTGTTGGCAAAACTGGAATGGTAATTCAAGATATTGATTCTATCCAGGCTACTCGGACAAATCAAGGTCAATGGTGAAGTATGGTCTGCTGTGGGATTTAATGGTATGAATATTCCCCAAGGTACTGAAATACAAATTAAAGAAATTAAGGGTGTAAAAGCGATTGTTGCACCAATTCAAAAATAGTTTTCAATTTTGAGTTGGCTAGATGTCACAGATAACTGATTCAAAATTTTATATAAATCTTTTTAAGGAGGAAAAAATTATGTGGTTTTTATTAGTTTTACTTGTTATTATTTTAATAATAGCTGCTATGTCTATTAAAATCGTTAAACAATCTGAGGTATACATCATCGAAAGATTAGGAAAATTTTATAAAGTAGCCGATGCTGGTCTTACCATTATTATTCCATTCTTCGATCATGTAAGAAGTGTTGTAAGTCTTAAACAACAAACCATGGATGTTCCACCTCAAGGTGTTATTACAAAAGATAATGTTACGATTACAATTGATACCGTTGTATTCTATCAAATAACTGATCCAGCTAAAGCTGTATATGAAATTCAAAGTTTAAAAAAAGGTATTGAATATTTAGCAATTACCACGATTCGTGATATCATTGGTAAAATGGACTTAGATGAAACCTTTAGTTCAAGAGATGGTATTAATAATCAATTAAGAGTGGTTTTGGATGAAGCAACTGACCGATGGGGATGTAAAATTGACCGTGTAGAAATCAAGGATATTACTCCTCCTGCTGATATTAGAGATGCTATGGAAAAAGAAATGAATGCAGAAAGAAATAAAAGAGCTTTAATTCTAGAATCAGAAGCACAAAGACAATCTGCAATCACGATTGCGGAAGGTAAAAAACAAGCTGCTATCTTAGAGGCTGAAGCTGATAAAGAAGCTAGAATTAGACGTGCTGCCGGTGAAGCACAAGCAATTAAAGAAGTGGCTGATGCAAAAGCAAAAGAAATTCAGATGATTTATGATGCCATGAAGAAGGCTGATCCTAATGATAAATTGGTTCAATTAAAATCTTTAGAAGCTCTAGAAGAAGTGGCAAAAGGAGATGCCAATAAAATTTTTATTCCTTTTGAAGCCACTGGCGCTTTAAGTTCATTAGGTGCCGTAAAAGAAGTTTTAACAGATAAAAAAACAAATAAAAATTAAAACAAATTATGCTATAAAAGGATTTGGAAATTTTTTCAAATCCTTTTATATGGAATATAAAGGGAAAATAAAAAATGGAAAAATTAAAAGAAAAAATAAATAAAGTAAAGCAAGATAATAAATTTGTTAATTTTATATTAAATGGCAAGAATCTAGCAATTATTATATTGTGTTTTTTACTTTTTTGTGCTTTTTGTAGCTATCCTAATCCTATTGATATAACAGAATATGAAAATAAAATTGAAACATTAAATTCACAGGTTACAGAATTAAATAAAAAATTACAAGATACACAAGAAAAATTACAAGAAACTCAAAATGAAAATGATTCTTTAAAATCTGAAAAGAAAGAAATCGAAGAAGAAAAGGAAAAACTTGAAAATGAAAAATTAAATTTAGAAACAGAAAAAGAAAATTTAAATAAAGAAATAGAAGAATTGAAAATCTCAAAAGCAAAAAAAGAAGCGACCAAAACTACTATTTCTTCTAGCTCTCATACTCAAGCTCAAACTCAATCGACCTCTTCTACTACTAATTCGCAAACCGTATGGATTGGAAACACTGGTAACAAATATCATAGGCAAACTTGCGGAACTTTAAAAGGTAAAGGGCATTCTATAACTTTACAACAAGCTCAATCTCAAGGTAGACAAGCCTGTAAAGTGTGTAAACCTTAAGTGGTCAAAGCGTGGACAAAACCGTATTTTGGTAATTGTCCACGTTTCTTTTTATCTTATCCACTTTTTCTTAAAAGCTAGTCGTATCAATTATTTCATAGCTTCTTCTACTGCTACAGCAACTGCAACTGATGCACCAACCATTGGGTTGTTACCCATTCCGATTAATCCCATCATTTCAACATGTGCTGGAACTGATGATGAGCCTGCAAATTGTGCATCTGAATGCATTCTTCCCATAGTATCTGTCATACCATAAGAAGCTGGTCCAGCTGCCATATTATCTGGATGAAGTGTTCTTCCTGTTCCCCCACCTGATGCAACTGAAAAATATTTTCTATTTTCTGCTAATCTTTCTTTTTTATAGGTA
>CARUQW010000011.1:33376-34581 GCA_949077355.1 uncultured Clostridia bacterium
ACTTTTACTTTTCCTGTGAAGAAATCAAAATCTGTTTTTACATAAGTAAATCCGTTAATTCTTGATATTACTTGTGCAGCATCTTTTCCAAGTCCATTTAAGATAACTCTTAATGGTTCTTTTCTAACTTTATTCGCTGATTTTGCAATTCCAATTGCTCCCTCTGCTGCTGCAAAAGATTCATGTCCTGCTAAGAAAGCAAAACATTTTGTATCTTCTGATAATAGCATAGAAGCTAAGTTTCCATGTCCTAATCCAACTTTTCTATCATCTGCAACAGAACCTGGAATACAAAATGCTTGCAATCCTTCGCCTATTGCTTTTGCTGCATCTGCTGCTTTAGTACATCCTTTTTTTACTGCAATTGCAGCCCCTAAAGTATAGGACCATGCTGCATTTTCAAAACAAATTGGTTGTACTCCTTTTACAATTTCATATGGATTAAATCCTTTTTCTTTACATATTTCTAATGCTTCTTCAAAATCTTTAATTCCGTATTTTTCCATGACTGGTTTAATTTGGTCTATTCTTCTTTCATAACTTTCAAATGTTACTGCCATTTTTATTCCTCCTTATTACTATTTCTATTTTTAATCTAAAATGTGAAAAGGGAAACGTCCCCAATTGCACATTATTGTTTTCTTGGGTCGATGTGTTTCACTGCTTCATCAAATCTTCCATAAGTTCCTGAAGCTTTTTCAATTGCTTCTGTTGGTTCGATTCCAGCTTTGATGTTATCCATCATTTTTCCTAAATGAACGTATTTATATCCAATAATTTGGTCATCCTTGTCTAATCCAATTTCTACTATGTATCCTTCTGCTAGGTTTAAGTATCTAGGTCCTTTTAATGTACTTGAATAAATGGTTCCTACTTGGCTTGTATGACCTTTTCCTAAGTCTTCTAGTCCTGCTCCTACTGGAAGTCCTCCTTCTGAAAAAGCAGTTTGTGTTCTACCATATACGATTTGTAAGAATAATTCTCTCATTGCTGTATTAATTGCATCACATACTAAATCTGTGTTTAATGCTTCTAATAATGTTTTTCCTGTTAATATTTCTCCTGCCATAGCAGCTGAGTGTGTCATTCCAGAGCATCCGATTGTTTCAATTAATGCTTCTTGAATGATTCCCTCTTTTACATTTAAAGTTAATTTACATGCTCCTTGTTGTGGTGCACACCATCCAATACCATGTGTTAAACCT
>CARUQW010000012.1:0-28109 GCA_949077355.1 uncultured Clostridia bacterium
ATAAAATGAACCCTCCTTATTAAACTTTTTTGTCTAATAATTTGGGTTCACTTCACTTTTAGAGTCTTCTTTTTCACTGAATTGTAACTAAAATACTTTAAAATTTTTCCAAAATTGGTTGACAAATACAGGTTTTTGTAATATAATATTTACGCTTATGAATCTATCTAAAACTTCTCCCCGGTAGTTTTATGCTAGAATTCATACCAATAAAAAACAAAAAAGAAATAGGAGGGTATTGTTACCATGAATAATACTACATATAGTGCAAAATGCGGTGAAGTCGAAAGCAAATGGTATATTATCGATGCAGCAAACAAACCACTTGGTAGAGTTGCAACAGAAGCTGCTAAATTATTAAGAGGAAAACACAAACCAACATATACACCTAATATTGATACAGGTGATCATGTTATTATATTAAATTGTAAAGATGTAATCTTAACAGGAAACAAATTAAATCAAAAAATTTACAGACATCATTCAGGTTATATTGGAGGAATGAAAGAAGTTCCTGCTAAAGTAATGCTTGAAAAAAATCCAGAAAAAGCTATGACTTTAGCTATTAAAGGTATGTTACCTCATAACTCTTTAGGAAGAGCTCAAGCTAAAAAATTAAGAGTATATGCTGGAGCAGAACATGAAAATCAAGCACAAAAACCAGAAGTATGGGAGGTAAAATAATATGGCTAAGAAAGAAAATATAGTTTTCTATGGTACTGGTAGAAGAAAAAGCTCTGTTTCTAGAGTTAGATTAGTAGAAGGTACTGGAAAAATAACAATTAATGGAAAAGATATTGATGAATTTTTCGGATTAGAAACTTTAAAAGTTATCGTTAGACAACCTTTAACAGTTACTAATACAACAGCAAAATATGACGTTATCGTTACCGTTAAAGGTGGCGGTTTCACAGGTCAAGCAGGAGCTATTCGTCATGGTATTGCTAGAGCTTTAAATGAAGCTAATTCAGAATATAGACCAGCTTTAAAATCAAATGGTTTCTTAACAAGAGATCCTCGTATGAAAGAAAGAAAAAAATACGGTCTTAAAAAAGCTCGTAAAGCACCACAATTCTCAAAAAGATAAAAAAAGCTCATTGGAGCAAAATTTATACAAAGCGGTAATCTATTTAGATTACTGCTTATCTTTTTTTCTTTATGTTATTTTAATTCTATTATATCATAAAAAACATAAGGTCACAATTTGTGACCTTATGTTTTTCAAAATTAATTGATTCTTATTTTTCATTTTCTAACTCTTTTAATAACTTCGCCTTTTCTTCTTCTGTCAGACTGTCCCATTCATTCGCATTTTTATCTGGGTCTACTTCTGTGATATGATTATTCGAATCTTGTATCACATCTTGCTTCTCCTGATTCAACTGCTCCTGTTTAGAACTAATTTCCTGTGAAAAAGAAAGGTTGTCAAATGAAACAATGTTAATAGCTCCATTGGACTCATCGATATACGATACCTTTACTGAATCACCTTCCCTTGTAATTGGAAGTTCTTCTGATATCATATAGGAAGCCAAATACAACTTTGTGGTGTCATCATCCAAAATCATATAATAGTAAGTGTCTCCACTTTCTATATTTGCTGAAATTCTTGTAACAACACCTTCTGAAGTGTATCCATAGGCTTCTTCGCCAAAGTCAACTGTTTCTCCGCTATGGTTGACAGCATTGATATAGGCCCTCTTAGTTTCAGCAATTGTAGTTCCAGTTGCCACAATAGAATAATCTTCTATCTTTAGCATAGCATACTCTTTTACCAGCCCTTCATCATCCTTTAAGGTACAAAAGTAGGTTGGAATTCCCGAAACATTGATTGGGATTGGATTAGTTGCATCATATCCCATATTCTGCACCTTTCCTTCCGCACTCTTCATACCTGCAGATTCTGTTGCTCCTACCATTCGATACATAACAGATTCCTTAGTTCTTGTATTTACCATTATAAAACCAACAGTTCCATTGTCTTTTCCAACAGAACTCATACCAGTATAATAGAAGCAATCTCCTTCATTATATACAGTGGTCATATGTTTTGTCACAGAAAGTTTATCTTTATCTGAAAAGTTAAAAATCCCATGAACATATTTCCCATAATTTTCGAGCTGGTCTTTGACAAAAGATTCTGGTTGAATGATATCAACCCATTCTGGAGCATCTTTAACGGAATAACCTTTGCATTCTCCAGTTTGAGCATCACATACAACTACACCTGTAGCCTCTGGATTACTCCAAAGAGTAGTATTCTCATAAGTTGTTACTACCCAATAGGGTCTACCACTATCATCCAATTCAAAGCTGTATTCCGTCAATCCAACCGAACGAAAACCATTGGAACGGATATGCCGCTTCAAATTAGATGAAAAACATGCACTACTCAAATATTTCAAACGAATTGGTTCATTATCATATTCTCTGACCAATCTTACATCATTAGGATTAGTTGCACTTACCATAACATAACCGGAAGTTCCCTGCTTATTCGATCTCCATTTCCAGAAACTCCGATGTTCTAATGGTGCTACATAAAAAAGTTTTCCATTTACTTGCTGCTTGTTTGTAAATTCGCCAATTTCCATCTGAGAACCTAATGATAAATCTTCGCCCAATTTCTTGTCTGCTAGTTTATCCGCCAGTTTTATATCCACAATTGGAATTTGAGAATTATCAATTTCCACCACATCTTCTGTGAACGATTTTTCCTCAATTGTACCAATCTGTGAATACATCTCTGATGAATGGAACAAAGCTGTGCTTCCAATTGCTCCTATTAGCAATACTACTAAAAATAAGAAAATTGCCGATAACAGAATACTAAACTTGTATTCATATTCATCTGAAATCCACCATGCCAATAATGCTGCTGCCAAAATGACCCCTGGACCAATATATATAAAACCTTCCAGATTCCACAAAGACAATGTTGGCAAAGTAAAATAATAAATGATCCCATACAGAATTGCTACGATTAATGTTACAATACCTTTTGCTATTTTCATACTGTTTAACCTCCATGATGTTTGTTTCTACTTTCTTGTTTATGAGTTACCAAATAAAAAATAATCTTCCCTCCTTCTTGATAATTATCGTGAATTAAATCAATATAATTCTTCTTTTATTATATCATGTTTTACATAATTTAGCAAATAGACAGGTTTATGTTGATTAAATTCAAAAAGAACTTCAAAGCTTTTCACTTTAAAGTCCTTTTGATTTAATTTTTTAAACTTTGCATTGGTGCTGGAATCTGTCCTCCTCGGTTAATAAATCTGGCAGAAGAATATGAATTTACTTTCATGATTGGTCCATGTCCCAATAAGCCTCCAAAATCTAGTTCTTCTCCTTCCTTCTTTCCAATCGCTGGTATGACACGAACAGCTGTCGTTTTTGAATTTACCATTCCAATTGCGGCTTCATCTGCAATTATTGCTGAAATTGTTTCTTCTGGTGTTTCTCCTGGAATTACAATCATATCTAATCCAACGCTACATACCGCTGTCATAGCTTCTAGTTTTTCTAAAGATAATGATTGGCATCTTGCTGCATCTATCATTCCAGCATCCTCTGTAACTGGTATAAATGCTCCAGAAAGTCCCCCTACTTTTGAAGAAGCCATAACACCACCCTTTTTAACAGCATCATTTAATAGCGCTAGTGTGGCTGTTGTTCCATGTGTTCCACATTTTTCTAGTCCCATTTCTTCTAATATATGGGCTACCGAATCTCCCACTGCTGGGGTTGGAGCTAAAGATAGGTCTACAATACCAAATGGTACCCCTAATCTTTTGGAAGCTTCTGTTCCTACTAGTTGTCCCATACGAGTAATTTTGAAAGCTGTTTTTTTAATAATATCCGCTATTTCTGTTATATTGGCTTCTTTTGCTCTTGCAATTGCTGATTTTACAACTCCTGGTCCTGAAACTCCTACATTAATTACACATTCTTCTTCTCCTACCCCATGAAAAGCTCCTGCCATAAAAGGATTATCATCTGGTGCGTTACAAAATACAACTAATTTTGCACTTCCTAAACAATTTCTATCTGCTGTAAGTTCACTGGTTTGTCTTATTATTTTTCCCATCAATTTACAAGCATCCAAATTAATTCCCGCTTTGGTTGACCCCACATTAACAGATGAACATACTCTTTCTGTTTTACTAAGTGCTTCTGGTATCGACCTAATTAATTCTTCATCACCTGCACTAAAGCCCTTTTGTACTAAGGCAGAATAGCCTCCTATAAAGTTAACATTGCAATCTATTGCTGCTTTTTCTAGTGTTAAAGCAAATTTTATTGGATTTCCTTTACAAGCTGATGAAATGATTGAAATTGGTGTTACAGATATTCGTTTATTAATAATTGGTATACCATATTCTTTTTCGATATCTTCTCCCACTTTTACTAAGTTTTTAGCATATTGCGTAATTTTTTTATAAACTTTATCACATGCTTGATCGATATCTGGGTCAATACAATCTAATAAAGAGATTCCCATTGTTATGGTTCGAATATCTAAGTTCTCTTCTTGTATCATTTTTATGGTTTCTAATATATCTCCTGTGTTTAACATTTTTTCCTCCCTTTATATACGATGCATAGAATTGAATATGTCTTCATGCATAACATGAACTTGAAGCTCTATTTCTTTTCCCATCTTTTCTAATTCATCTTTTAACTTACCTAATTCCTCTGTCATTTTTTCAATATCAATTAACATTACCATTGTAAATATTTCTTGTAATAATGTCTGATTAATATCTAAAATATTAGCATTATATTTCGCACAGATATTACTTACTTTAGCTACAATACCAACTTGGTCCTTTCCTATTACTGTTATAATTGCTCTCATGTTTATCCCTCCCTTTACTTTTTCGTATCATACCATAAATTGCTTTCTTTTTCAACTTAAATGTCTCCAAAAAACTACCCAAGAATCTTTTAGCTAATTTCTAGAATTTTGAAAAGAAAAAATAAATAAACTTTTAATTATCAAACTTAAAGAAATTGCCAAAAGGATCCGTCCCTTTTGGCAACTTTTGGCAAAATCTTTATTTATTCGATTACTTCTAGTGCATCATTACAATTCATCCCTTCTAAATTGTAATAGGTATTAGGAATATTTCCCACAATTACATTTTCAATTAACAATACTTGATTAGTAATATCTCTGGAAATATTGTCAAATGGTGTTAAAATGTTAACATTACATTTTACTTGCAAATATACTCGATGCAAGGTCTGATTAATGCCCTGTGCTGTGAATTCACTTCTTAAGTCTGTTTCCACATCACCAATGGAAGATATTCTTATTTTAACGCCTGGACCTCTTCCTGCTAACATTTTAAATCCACTAAAACTTCCGAAGTGCAATTTCTATGTTTTCTCTTCCTCTCTTATTAATTTCTTCTTGAATTTTATTGGCTACATCTGATATTATTTCATTGATTGGAATGACATTAGATTTTATCATGGTTATATTTCCACTATTATCTTTTTCGATTGTAAAAAGTTCATCATAAGTATGTTCTCTCATTACATTGGTGGCTTGTTCGTTTGAAATAATAGTAGCAATAGACTTTGCTCGATTTTCACATAGCGTATCAAAAATTGGTAATACTGCATCTAAAATAAGTTTTACAGTTGAAAAAGCTATGATTAAAATGACTAACATCGTAGTCATTTTTTTGGTTTTTTCATTTTGTATTCTTTTTCTGGATTGCAGAATAATTTTAGGAATTCTAATTCGTGGTCTGGAATAAATCTTATGCATAAGTTATTCCTGTTTTGACATAACGAGGAATAAATATTTTTTGTCCGATATTAATTCTATCTGCATCTTCAATTCCATTCGTTCTCACAATGTCATCTACTGTACTACCATATCTTTTAGCTATTTGCCATAAAGTATCTCCTTTTTTTACAATATATAAGATTAGACTATAATCCTCTGCTTCTCTTTCTCCATTTGTTTGAATTTCATTCATAATATTCATATTGGTACTTCGATACATATCATTATTCATCACTAAGTCAACATTACTCGTAATCATTCCTCCATCTTGTACAATAAAATCTTGGTTAGCAACTTCCATTTCTAATCTACTATTTACATTTTCAGCATCTTCAATCCCATCTACTGTATATTCAAATGGTATCTTGGCATTTCGTACTTCCATTTGTAAATCTTGGTCTGATAACACAAAATTGATTTCTAGATTACCTGTATAAACAATTCTACTACTGCCATTTTCTTGTTTCTCGATAACTGGACAAACATCTACATCAATAATATTTTTATTTTCAATTCCCTCTACTTCTATTCTTTCTCTAATTTGTTTCATTTCTTTACGAGTTTGTTTATTTGTTATCGTTGTTATCTTTTTCTTGTTAAATTCTAAGTTTTCACAAGGGCTATATAAGTCTTGTATTAAATTAATTTGCTTTTCTTCGTAAACAATTGCTAGCACTCCTATTTCTAATTCAATATAAATAGAATGTTCTTCTGATGCATTTGGTTTAATTATCATATTTTTAATTTCATAGTCTAAATCACAAATATTTTCTTCGGTAACATTTGGTATATCAATAAATCCCACAATCGGTATTTTACATTCCACTGAATTGACTCTATTGTCTTCTGTTAAATACATAATTTTCACACGAGCTTCTGCCTTAGCTAGTATTTTATTGTAACTCACCTTCACATCTCTATCTACTACTGCAATATCCGTTTTTAATATTTCTGCTAAATTGTCGATATTATCAATTGAAATATTATCTTTGGTATAAATTTTATTTTCGCCCATCCCAACTAGTGAATTTACTCTTAAATCTTCTTTTAGCATTTGAATTCCTTCTGCATTTGGTATATTATTTACAATTTCTACTTCTTCTTTGGCATAAACTTTAATATCCATTTCTAACGTCGCTTTGATACCTATTTTTCTTCCATTAATCACTTTACATTCAATCGTTTTTAATTTTGCTTGAATAATAGCGTCCATACCTTCTTTTGCATTTGGTACTTGTATCATTTCTGAAAAATCTAAACTGGTATTAATCCCTCTCACTTTACTTTGTGTATCATCTGCTAAATACATTATATATGTATTAATATTTCCATCCAATCTAACTTTTTCATCTAATACTTCCTTTTTATAAACACATACTACCCCACTTGTACAAATTGTGTTCAAAATATCTGGTTTTGAATCTGGTACAATCATATCCCCTTCTACCATAATGATATCCTTTTTAGCCGCTATTAATTTATTTACACATAAATTCTCATTTACTGTTTCTAATACCATTTATTTACCTCCTTTTTCTTTCTTTATAACATGTATATGGAAGGATAGACAAATTTATGACCATTTTAATAACAAGTCGTCAAAAAAGCCAATATAGATTTATTCTATACTGGCTTTCCTTGTATTCTAAAGTGATGTTTTTTTCCTTTTTTCTACTGCTGGTGGTATTAATGGTGAATACGAATCTCCATCAAAAACTTCCACTTCAACTGTCCTGGTTAATACATCTGTATAACTATAAGTAACATTTCTATCATTTTCCTCATATTTTACAACAAAAATATTAGGATATGCTTTTTCTATTGTAGCTTCTTTCTCAAAGGCTTTACTTCTTCCTAAAGAACCCTTTACGATTATCTTTTGACCCACTTTCTCTATAATGTCTGTTTTCAGATTTGCTATATCTGCTCGACAAATCATGCAATCACCTTCTCCCTTAAGATGGCTTGATTATAGCATTTTCTGCATAAAATGTCAAAAAATGAGAGTCTTTGTTGTATCTCTGTATTCCTTTATTTTCAAGGCTTTTATTGATTTTTATTCATTGTTTTACACTTATATTACATTTGTATTACAAAAATATTACAGTATCATAATTTTGAGAACGGAGGAAAAAATCATGGTTCCAAAATCATTTTTCCATTGGCTCCTATCCCACTTACTCCTTTTTTTCCATCTCTTAATTCCTCTGCAATGTCATCAATTGTAATATATTTATACTTTTCAGTAAAAGCTATTTTTTCTGCAATTACTAATGGGTCTAGAAAATCGATTAAAATTCTAGCTGGTGAAGATGCAAAGTTAGCTCCAGCAGAAATAATTGCTTCAAAATAACTTTGACAAGCTCCGCGCAAAAATCACCAAATGATTATTACTTTCTTTATCATATCTTCTGGCTTCTTTTACTGTTTGAATGAAATATTTCGAATTTCTATAATTATAAATATTATGATAGTCTGTTCCTCTTTTTATCATACCATCATGTCCTGTTATTACAAGAATATCTGGTTTATACATTTGCAATAACTGATATACAATTTTAGGTTGTCTATATTCTGGTATATTTCTAACAATCGCATTTAAACCTAATTTTCTGTAATAATAATAAGATTTTTGACTATATTTTTTATCACCATCCAAATGCAGTATCTTCCCTGTTATAATTTTTTCTTTATTTTTGCGACTTGGCGTTAAAATTCCTATTTTATATTCCTCTCCACCTCCTCTATTTTCTTTTGTCTGTACAATTTTATGATTCATTTTATAATGTAAACTTTCCATCTTTTCATTTACAATTTTCTTATCTACTATCTCTAAGTCTTCTATATTACTATCTGCTTCAATTCTATCCACTACACCTTTCAAGATAGCTATTTTTTCTGTTTTTGTATGGATGATATGTTTCACAACGAATATAATATCTTTTCCATAAGACTTCCTTGCAACAATATCTCCTTTTTTTATTCTTTTCAATTTTATCACCTCTGTTTTTTGGCTATTATATTCTATGTCATTTTTTGTCGTTTGGTGCAAAAGTTGCCGCTGGTTCCAGATTTAAGTTGCCACTGGTTCCGGGTTTAAATGGCAAGTAGAATTCTACTTGCCATTTAAACCCGGAACCAGTGGCAACCCTCTTGATTTTATTTCCAAAATCTGTTATACTAGATACATAGTTTTAAAAAACTATATATGAATTTATTTTTAGACTATTTCCCTTCTTTTCTATAGATTGGTTAGTAAAAAGTTAATTCAAATCTATGTAAAGGAGGATTTTATAATGGAAAATAACTACGAAGATATTACTCTTACATGTAAAGATTGTGGTGCTGAATTTGTTTTCACAGCTGGTGAACAAGCATTCTATGCTGAAAAAGGCTTTGAAAATCAACCTGTAAGATGTGCTGATTGTAGAAGAGCAAGAAAACAACAAAGAAACTACAATGCATAAGAAAAAACAAAAATAAAAATGGGGATAGGGAAAAACCTAATCCTCATTTTTCTTCTTTTAAATGACTATATTTTAATTTGGTAGCCATTCCTCCTCTCAAATGTCTTTCTGCTTTGTTTTCGTCTAGAATAATTCTAACTTCTTTGGCTAATTTAGGATTTATCTTTTTTAATCTTTCGGAAACATCTTTATGTACTGTCGATTTTGAAATTCCAAATTTTTTAGCAGCTCCTCTCACTGTATCTTTTGAATCTATTATATAATGTGCCAAACGAATAGCACGTTCTTCGATTGATATACATTTCATAAAGAAAACCCCCATCTCGAATACTTTTGTTTAATTGTATTCTTTAAAATAAGGGGTTAGAACTTTAATATTAGGAAAAAATAACTGCTAGTCCACTTAAAATAAAGTGAACTAGCATAAAACAAAAATTATTTTAGAAAATAGCTTTCTTAAAATTTGCCGTCATATACGCGTATAGATTCTCTTACCACTCTTTCTCTGATTTCATCAAAAGTCTGTGTACGAACGAAATCTCCATCAACAAAAACTGTCCTTAACTCATCACGTTCTTTGATTTTTTCATATTCTTCTGGTGTAAGATTATCCACAAGTCTATAATCTCCATCTTCGAATACAACTGCAACCAATCCCTTTTGAGATTTCTTGAACTTGTCTGAGTCTGTTGCTGGATCCTTATAGATTACTTTAAACTCTCCGTTCATAACTTCTGCGGTTCCTTTCAGAGCAAATCCTAAGGTATCACGTGTCATATACTGATACGTATATGAGCCAATTCCTAAGCCTACACTAACTGTTACAAACCCTTTTCTCATTAGCCCTTTACAAATTTCAATCGCTCTTTCTGGTGTAATGGAATCTCCATATACTGCACCAATGTGAGAATCGACTTCAATAAAGCCTTTTGCATTTTCAGAGCCTCCAAAAATTTCATACAGGCGCTGTATCAGTCCCTTTTGCATAGTGGCTGCAAAGCCTTTCAGTCGTTCATCTACATTTTCCTCATTTGCAGTTTCGTCACCGCAGATGATTCGAATTGGATCGCCTGAATCTGGTCTGATATTAACCTTACCGTTTCGGCTCATAATAGCTTCTTTCACTTCTGGGTCTGTTAATACATTATCCACCAGATTCCATAAATTATAGGTATCTGATACAATCGTTACCGTACCGCTCGGATACACCTCTGTAACCAGCCTTAAAATGGCACTCTTTTCATCACGCCCATAAGATTCCATAACACTATGTTCCGTTGAAGGTGCATAAGCAATCACATCTGGTTTGGCATGGTAATATGCCATCAGATAATTTCTTGCCGGAATTGTTGCCGAACCTCCAAAACTAAGTAAATGACCAGGCGTTGAACGATAAGCTGCTTCTGGGCTTCCCATACCTCTCATCGAAAAATCTCCCCCCTGATTAAAAACTCGCTTTGGCTGATTGCAACCTGTTAACTCTGCATAGTATGTCAAAATTCTTTTATACTTGTCTGCAATAGTTGCATCTGTCATCGGCTGCCAAATCAAACAAGAGATTGGCGTTTCCAAATAACCTGTTAACCAGAAAAATTCTCGCAGCGTGCTCTCAATTGTAAACATGGGTACACCAGATTTCTGAACCTTGTTTCCATTCTCTTCAAATTCGCCTCCAATTTGCACAAACGTACCTTCTGGCAGTGCTCTTACCCGAATCGGTAAATAGCCCAGTTTGTGAAGCTTTTCAAAATGAGAATAGTCATAGTTTGCTACCATTTCCGGATTTGTTACAGAAAATGTACCGGTCAGACTTTCTTTAATTTCTTCCATAACCGTTTCAAGTGGTCTTTCGAAGAAACCTTTCTGCCATTTCCAGTATAAAGTTGCTAATGCACCCTGCAAACCATAACATACGGCATGTGTTACACCTTCAATCCGAGATTTTCTTGGCGTCCATGTTTCATACGTCCATTCCAAACCTACTGGATACTGATCTTTGTGACAAAATTTGTAACCATCTGTTAATAAAGCCGGATTCTCAATCATTTCGTTAAATTTCATAAAGTTCTCCTCCTTTTTACTGTCTCACATAATTGGTAACATCAACATCCATATAGCTAATATTAGGATGTTCTTTGCTCATAATTGATGTACTGGTATAAACTCTGTCAATTGGAGATTCTTCTGTCAGAAGTATTCCAGTAAAAACATTCTCTTCACAATGAGAAACAAGCAAATAGATTTCACCAGCTCCTAAGGATTTGAGAATGTTAGCAGCTGCTATAAAAGTGCCGCCTCTAGAACAAAGGTCATCAATAATAATGCACTTCGCTCCTGGATTTACATTTCCCTCTTTCAGATACATTCCTCCAATTTTTCCTGTTAATGGATTACGGCTTTTTTCCATAATACAAACATTAGCGTAATCGCTACTGACATATCTTGCCGCTGCTCCTTTATCAGGAAATACTACATGGTCTTTTTCTGTAAAGCCAACTTCCTTTTGAACAATCGACAACCAATCCTTCACTGGATAGATGTCTTTTGCTCTTTGCAATAATTGCATCGTCTTGCCTGAATGTGGCTCCATTACAACTACCTTTGCAAAATTCAGCCAATTGATAAACTCGCATACATATTGAAGGGTATATAAGTCTCCTTCAATCTTTCTATCCATTCTGCTGTATGGCATATACCAGATAAAAAGTGTACAAGGAACATTGAATTCATCTAGGCGTTTCTTAACAAACATCAGTGTAATAAGATCGCCATCTGTTGCATACCGGAATTCAAGAACATTTTGTTTCTTTACAATATCGTTCTCAAAATCCTTGACTTTGGTTTCATGGTTTGGAAACCGTTCCATGTTAATTTTCTTTCCATTGAGTATTAACATAGCTGCTACCTCCTATAATAATTTTTTGTTTTTGTGTTTGGTAAAAAAAATTTATCTTTTTACCGATTAACACAAAACTTGATTGGTATTATATCACATTTTACATAATATTTCAACAGATTGTAAAAAAAAGAGTATCAAACTCGTAACAATTTAGAGGTAAAAATCCAATTATACCAAAAGCAAAACCTATAAAAAAGAGAAAAGAGCGCCTGGATAGGAGATTTTATTAGAAATTGTTAAGATATAAAATGACGGGATGTTCAGGGCAATTGCTAATTATCCTATTTGAAATAAATTCTTCGGTATCCTCAAAAACAATAGAAATTCTAAAATCATTTTATGGGTCCTTTCCAAGACAAGCTTGAACTCTTACCGTAAAATGATTTAAGAATTTCTAATTATTTTTTCGTCACATTCATCATTTATTTCAAATAGGATAATTAGCAATTGAACATGAAAGAGGCTCATTTTATATTTTTACAATTTCTATAAAATCATATTGACCAAGCGATTGGAACGACTTTTATAGGTTTTGCTTTTGGTATAATTGGACTTTTACCTCTGAATCATTACGCAAACTCTTTTTTCATAATTACACATCTTTTTTATTATTATAAATTCTATCTAGCAATTCATCTGGATAAACCCTATCTAAAAATTCATCTACTGCCCCATTTGGTGGAATATTTTGACGTCTTTCTTGTTGTCGATTACCAGCCATGCAAGAAATGGTAATATCAAAAGTCATAAATAACATAAAAAACACCGTAACAATTCTAATACTTGTTTTTTCAATTAATGGTTCCAATTTTTGAAAGGCTGGATAAACCACTTTTAAATAAGCAATTGCAATAATTCCCCAATATACACAATATAATAACGATGTTCTTCCATTCAAATTCATAAATAGATGTGAATAATCCCATGAAATCGTACCAAAAAATATCTCTTGAAAAAAAGAACACAAATATTCTAACGCCCCTCCCATAGCCATTCCATAAAAAAATGCCTTTTTCGGTTCTTGTACATTCGAAATTAATATGTAATAAGCAACTGCTCCCATTCCATAAATTTGTATAAATGGTCCGTAAATCAACCCATGTCTTATTTCCAATGCTCGTGTATAGACTAAAGCATATAGCATTTCCGCAAAAAAGCCAAATACACTACCTATTACAAATATCCAAAATATTTTTATGCTAACATTTACTATCTTCTTTCCCATATGCTTCCCCGTTTATCTTAATTGTCCACATTATATACCAATCCTGTTTAAAATAAAAGACTTATTCTTAAATTAATAAAATCTTCATTTTATTTTTTGATACCCATATGACATAAATAAGATAACACATATGATTCCTAAACAAAATCCTGCTACTACATCACTTATATAATGAACTCTTAAATAAACTCTACTAAAACCAATTATAATTGGTATCACTCCCAATCCAATACTAATTCCATTGCGCAATTTTTTATTTTTTATATTTTGATATACGAAACAAATAAGTAAAACATAAAATGCCATATTATTAGTTGAATGACCAGATGGAAAACTATAAGCTGTTTCTTCGATTAATCTTTCTTCCACAGGCGGTCTAGGTCTTTGAATTATATTTTTTAAAATAACATAAGATACCGAGCTTATCATTAGATTTAAGGTAACTGCAATTCCTTCTTTTCTTTTATGGAATAAAAATAAACCAAGACTTGTCACCAAAGCAATCGAAAATAGACCTATGGTTCCTCCCAAGTTCGTTATTACTTTTAAGATTTGTGTCAGCCCTTCATTTTGTATCATTCTAATCATTTCATAAATCTTATTATCTAGCTTTTGTACAATTCCTGTTTTAACACCTAAAAATAAGAAAAAAAATAGCAATAATAAAATACTAAATAAAACTTTACACTTCTTCTTCAAAATTCCTCTCCCTATTTATGATATCTTTTATTACTTCCCCTGCTATGATAAGTCCTGCCACAGAAGGAACAAAGGATATACTCCCTGGTACTCCTTGATTTTTGACTTGAATTGGTTCTTCTTTTGAATATAATACTTTTAACTGATTTATATTTCTTTTTTTCAATTCTTTTCTCATAACTCTGGCTAGCGGACAAACTGATGTCTTTTTAATATCTGTAATTTCTAATCTAGTTGGATCTAATTTATTTCCTGTTCCCATACAAGATAGAATAGGAACTTGCATTTGATTGGCTTTTTCAATTAATTTTATTTTCGTTTTTACCGTATCTACAGCATCTATTACATAAGAAAAAGAAGTGTCGATTAAATTTTCTTCTCCCTGTTCTATCTCTTGTGCCATATAGATATCTACCTTCAATTGTGGATTAACTTTTAATATCCTTTGTTTCATAACTTCTATCTTTTTTTTGCCAATTGTTTCATGATTTGCATGTATTTGTCTATTTAGATTACTAATAGAAACCACATCATTGTCAACCAAAACAACGTATCCTATCCCACTTCGTACTAGCCCTTCCACAACAAAAGAACCAACACCTCCTATTCCATATACAATTACTTTGGCTTCCTTTAATTTTTCAATTCCTTCTTTTCCAATTAATAATTCCGTTCTACTTGTCCAAGTTTCTTCCATTTATTTTTCTTTCCTTTCTTTTTTCTGATTATAGCATAAAATGATTTTATATGCTATAATAATTTTCATAGGAGAAAAATATGTTAAGAATCAACAATCTAAAAATCAGAAAAGATTTAACAGAATATGAAGTATTTGAAACAGCTATTCAAAAAGCACATGTCAAGAAGGAAGATGTCCTAGAATGGCATATCACTAGAAAATCCATTGATGCTAGAAAAAAGGATGATGTTCACTATACTTATTCTGTTGATATTTTAGTAAAAAACGAAAGAATTTATAAAAAACTAGAAAAAGTAAAAGAATTCAAAATGCCAAATATATCCCTTAAATCCAGCTTAAATTCTCGTCCTGTTATTATAGGTGCTGGACCTGCTGGACTTTTTGCAGCCCTTACACTAGTGCAAA
Organism: uncultured Clostridia bacterium; assembly: GCA_949077355.1. Taxonomy (GTDB): domain Bacteria; phylum Bacillota; class Clostridia; order TANB77; family CAG-508; genus CAG-269. The sequence continues at coordinate 15,205 of CARUQW010000012.1, forward strand.
ATAATATCAAACCAATTATTATTGAACAAGGTCAGCCAGTTGAAAAAAGAAAAGAAAGTGTTGCTACTTTTTTAAAAACAGGAAAACTAAATTCCTCTTCTAACGTTCAATTCGGAGAGGGAGGAGCTGGAACTTTTTCCGATGGAAAATTAACAACTGGAATCCATAGTCCTTTTTGCAAAAAAGTTTTAGAAGAATTCGTCTACTTTGGTGCACCAAAACAGATTTTATACCTATCTAAGCCTCATATTGGTACTGATAATTTGATTCACATTATAAAAAATATGAGAAATTATATTATCCAAAAAGGTGGAACTTTTCTTTTTGATACCAAAGTAATTGATTTCGAAATTGAAAATCATCACATCGTTAATTTACATACCATTAACAAACAAACCGAGGCAACAATTCCAACTAATCATGTTATTTTAGCGATTGGACATAGTTCTAGAGATACCTTTGAAACCCTTCATAAAAAGGGCCTTTTTATGGAATCGAAAAACTTCTCTGTTGGTGTTCGTATTGAACACTTGCAAAAATGGATTCAAGAAGCACAATATGGTATTACCACAAAATTAAATTTGCCACCAGCAGAATATAAATTGGCTTATCATTCCCCTAGTGGTCGCTCTTGCTATACCTTTTGTATGTGTCCTGGTGGTGTTGTAATGGCTTCTTCTAGTGAAGAAAACACAATTGTAACAAATGGAATGAGCAATTTTTTACGTGATGGTCAAAATGCTAACTCCGCTCTTTTGGTTAACGTCACTCCTGATGATTTTGAAAGTAATTCACCACTAGCTGGTATTTATTTTCAAAAGAACTTAGAAGAAAAAGCTTTTTCTCTTGGCGGTCGTAATTATTATGCTCCAGTCCAAAGAGTAGAAGATTTTTTAAAAAATCAAAAATCCGAGCACATCGGTACTGTTACTCCTAGCTACCAACCCGGATTTACTTTAGCTAATTTAAATGACATATTGCCTTCCTTTGTATCTGACACTTTAAAAGAAGGCATTCAATTTTTTGCTACCAAACTTCACAGCTTTGACCACCCAGACAGCATTTTAACAGGTCTTGAAACACGTAGTTCTTCTCCGGTAAAAATAGCTAGAAATGAAAAATTAGTTTCAAATATTTCTGGCCTTTACCCCTGTGGAGAAGGTGCTGGTTATGCTGGTGGTATTATGTCTGCAGCTGTGGATGGTATAAAATGTGCCATTGCTATTCTTGAAAATAATTAACTATTTTTGAGTTTTTTTATGATTTCGCACAAACTTTCCACTAAATAATCTACATCTTCTTTTGTATTCTCTTCTCCAAAGGTAACCCTTAAAGAACCATGTGCTAATTCATCTGGTAATCCAATGCTAGATAGCACATGGGATGGAGCTGATGAACCAGAAGTACAAGCAGAACCTGCTGATGCACAAATACCTTTCGCATCTAAGTTTAGTAATAATGCTTCTCCATCTATGAATGGAAAGGCAAAGTTAGCATTTCCTGGCAATCTATTTTCCATACTTCCATTCAGTACTGCTTCTGGTATCTTTTGTTTCACTTGTGTAATAAAATAATCTCTTAATTCTTTTAAGTATCGATTATGCTCTTTTAAATTTATATTAGCTAACTCGCAAGCTTTTCCTAATCCTACAATTCCAGCTACATTTTCTGTTCCTGCTCTTTTATTTTTTTCTTGATGTCCTCCATCCATAAACTTCTCAAATTCAATTCCATTTTTGACATATAATGCCCCAATTCCCTTTGGTGCATGCAGTTTATGTCCCGACAAAGACAAACTATCAATTCCCATTCTTTTTACATCAATTGCAACATTTCCACAAGCTTGCACTGCATCTGTATGAAATACAATATTATACATTCGCGCAATTTTGGAAATCATCTCAATTGGTTGAATACTTCCTATCTCGTTATTGGCAAACATAATACTAATTAGGATTGTATCATTTCGAATCGAATTTCTTAGTTCTTCTATACTAATAATTCCTTCTTTATTTACTTTCAAATAGGTTACTTCAAATCCTTGTCTTTCTAGCATTTGACATGTATGAAGTACAGCAGGATGTTCAATCTCAGAAGTTATTATATGCTTACCCTTCTTTTGTTTCGCATAAGCAATACCTTTGATAATTGTATTATCACTTTCTGAGCCACATCCTGTGAAATAAATCTCGTTAGTATTACAATTAATTAAACTAGCCACTTTTTTTCTAGCTTCTTCAATTGCTTTTTTAGAAATTCTTCCTATACTATAAAGTGATGACGCATTACCATATTTTTCAGTAAAATATGGTAACATTTCTTGCAAAACTTCTTCTTTTACTCTCGTTGTAGCAGCATTGTCAAAATATCTTATTTTCATTTATTTTCTTCCCCCTCAAGGTTCAAATTACTGGTTTCTTTTTATTATATTCAAACTACTTTATTTTATTTCATCATTTTTTAAAACATTTTTTATTTCTTCCAAATTTTGAATTACAGCTTGATAACCAAATCGATAGCATTTATCCATTTTTTCTACATCTAAGAGACCTGTTTTATCGGTTGAAATGGTTAACACGAAATCACTTTTCTCTAAACTTTCTTCTGAAATTTTATTCCCCATAATGTCAATGGTTCTCATAGCAATATCCATTACATTACTATTCTCATCTACATCATCTGCTTTAAAATTAATAGCAATTACTTTATTTGCTCCCTGTTTTTTCACTTCTGCCACAGGAATATTGTCCAATATTCCTCCATCTAAAAATTTATGTGTTTTAAAGTCACATGGACAAAATACACCTGGAAAACTACTACTTGCTCTTACTGCTTTTCCAATTGATATATCGGTAATATATTGTGACTTATCTTCACTTTGTTTTGGAAGCTGATTGGTAAAAACATATTCTTTCGAAAGTATAACATCCACACTAGGAATTACTAATGGCATTTTTGTTATATCACTTATTTTTCTAATTCCTTTTCTAATGGCAATATTGTTATAAGCTTCTTCTATACTTTCTCCCGTTTTTAATCCGCGAAATGCATACTTTTTTATTCATCATGAAATTCCCAATTCCTGATATGATTGGTGCTGAATTCATTTCTACAATATCTTTGGCATATCTTTTAAATAATATGTAAATATAATAAGGAGAATATCCCATTGCATATAAAGAAGCTATTAAGCTTCCTGAGCTAGTTCCTCCTATTACATCAATTTTGATTCCATTATCTTCTAATGCTTTTAATGCTCCTGCATGAGCAATTCCTCTAATTCCTCCACCAGATAGAGCTACCCCTAACTTCAAATTAACACCTTCTTTTAAAATTTTTAAACTATTATTAGTATTTACTATTCCATATGCTTTTAAACAATAAATTGTTAACATTTCCTATTATACACAAAAAAGATACTAAGTTCTTTTTCACTTAATATCTTTCTGCCTTGATTATCTGCATAATTTCTTATTATTTCATATCGGTATAATAAAATTCTCCAAAGCCATAAATCACTTGATAATATTTTCCAATAAAGGATGGTTCTTTTTGACCTTTTATTTCATAAATCGGTTCTGCTACTTCTTCTCCCTTTTCATTAATAGCTCCCCATTTTCCATCTTTTTTTACAGTTGCAAATCCATATTCATTAAATTCAAAAGCTTTTTCATATTTATAATCTACTACTAAGTTTCCATTTTTGTCTACAAATCCATATTGATTATCTTTCACTTCCACAAATAGTTGATTTCCTGTGTATACTTCTGTATTTTTTAGTTCTTTTCCTTCTTTACTAAAATATTTTGTTTCATTTTCATTATATATTTTTATATAACGTTCTTTTACTTCTACTGTTGCGTTTTTCATTTCGCAAATTTTTTCCATTGTTCTTGCATAAATTTGGACTGTTTCATTATCTGGTGAAGCTTGTATTAAATCTGTATTTTTAATTTTTTGCAAAGAATCGTTATTAGCTTCTACTTTGATTTGCTCTTTATCGTCTATAATTCCTAACTTTCTCTCTTCATTGCTTATAATAAAGTAATTATCATATAAGTATTCAATATAAGTATATTTTTCTTCAATTAGTTGTTTTCCTTCTTGATTAATTACACCATAAGTAGTTTCTTCTGTATTATTAATTCTTATTTTATATTTTTCATTTGTTGTATTTAGTATTGCTATATTCGCATCTATTTTTGCTTCTGTTCCATTGTTATTATATACTGTTGTTCCTTGTTCATTTTGTGCATATAGATAGATTCCAGTAATGTCTATTTGATTATATTGTACAGGAACAATTACTTTTCCTTCTAAATTGGCAATTCCATATTTTTTTGTTTTTTCAATAATAAATACTTGATTGGTAGCATCATATTGAATGGATTGATATTCATTATTTACAATTTGTGTTTCATTTTTATTGATTCCATATTGTCCATTTTTAGCACATAGTAAATATACATTGTTATTATCTTGAATTTCGGTTACTCTGGAAATTTCATTATATTCTGGTTTTAATACTTGCTTTCCCTTATGATTTAAATAACCATATCGATATCCTTCTTGTGTTTTGATTAATGTAATATAACCTGCATAACGATAATTGTTTTCATCATTATAGTATTCATCTACTTTGATATCATCATATTCAAATTCAACTATTTTATTTCCTTTTATATTAATAATCCCATATTTTCCATTTTTCTTAGCCAGCAATTCTCCTTCTTTATATGGCAAACTATTAATTTCATCATAAATAGGTTGTGTTATTTCTTTTCCTTCGAAATCGATTAAACCATATTTTCCATCTCTTTCATATTTTAATACACTTTTTTCATACATTAAATCGCTTGAAATGTTTTCTAATCGAATTGGTTGTACATTACTATATTCTGTTAATATTTCTTGCTTATTGGCATTTAATATTTTTACATTTTCTCCTTGATAGCATGCAAAAACAGATTTTTCTGGATTTGGTATTTTTACTTCACTATATTCAGGAGCTATGATTATATTTCCTTGTCTATCTATGACTCCATATTGGCTTTCTTGTTTCAAAACAAAATAATTATATTGTTTTACTTGTTCAATTTGATAGTCCTTGCTTTTTTCGATTGCTACATGATAGATTCCCATTCCTGCTATCACCAATAGAACTAATATTGCTATTATTATTAATATCACATATCTTTTTTTCATATTTACTCCTCAACTTCTTCTACGTTATTTCTACAAGCTTTTACCTTTAAAATTCTTTTGTCCTCATATTCCTCTATTTTATAGGTTACTGTTTCTGTATCAATCGTAGGCAATTCTTCTTCATCTGGAATTCTTCCTAGTTTTTCTTGCAAATATCCTGAAATTGTATCATAATCACCTTCTGGAATTTTAGCATCTAACAATTTATTTACATCGTTAATTATCATACTTCCACTTAATAAATAGGTATTTTTGTCGATTTCTTCATATTCTTTTTCTTCTTTGTCATATTCATCAAAAATGTCACCCACTAATTCTTCTAGTATATCTTCCATTGTAATTAATCCAGCTGTTCCTCCATATTCATCTACAATAATTGCTATTTGCTTTTTATTTTTTTGTAATTCTTTAAATACCTCATTAATTAGTCTATTTTGAGATACAAAATAAGCATCTTTTACTACATTTTTTACTTTAAAGCTCTTTTTATTGATATTCTTTAAAACATCTTTTACATATAAAATTCCTCTAATTTCATCAATGGTTTCATCATAAACAGGAATTCTACTATAACGATATTCTTCTCGTGAAAGTTCTTGCAATAATTCTTCATTACTAATATTGATATCTACTGCAAAAATGTCTTTTCGATGTCTCATAATTTCAGAAACAGTAATATCATTAAATTCAAATACATTATTAATTAACTCTTTTTCATCTTCTTGTATGGTTCCCTTTTCTTCCCCTTGATCTACTAACATTTTAATTTCTTCTTCTGTTACTGCTTCTTCCTCATTTTCTCCTACACCAAATATTTTAGATACACCATTGGTCACAACTGTTAAAAGTTTCACAAACGGTGATGCTATAATAGAGATAGCTCTAATAATTCCTATTGTTGCAAATGATATTTTTTCATAATTTTTCATAGCAAATCTTTTTGGTACTAGTTCTCCAAATATCAAAGTAAAGAAAGATAAAATAATCGTTATGATAATAATGGAAACGCTTTTCCATACGCCAAGGCTAATAACTGGTATTATTTGGTATAATACTGGTGCTAATTTTTCTGCAAAAGCATCAGATGCAAACGCACTGGATAAAAATCCTGCCAATGTTATTCCGATTTGTATGGTTGCTAGAAATTTACTTGGTGATTTTATCATCTTTTCTATTTGCTTTGCTTTTTTATTCCCTTCCTTCGCTTGTTTTTCTATCCTTGCATCATTCAAAGATATAAATGCTATTTCAGCTGCCGCAAAAAAAGCATTTAATGCAATTAATATAACTAAAATGATTAATTGTGATATCATTTGTTATCTACTCCTTTTGTTTTTTATTTTGTTCTTATTATATCCGTTTTTCATTTTTTTTTCAATAAATTTATAGAATTTCTAAAAAAGTTAGTGGGATTAAAGGGATGACCTTAGCTGTTATGAGTGTAAACGAATTACAGATAAGTAATGCCTGAAGGTGCGTTCCTTAAAATTCCTTTTCTGCCAGAAGGAACTGACCTTTTTGGCAATTCTAAAATTTAAAAAATGAAAAGTTTATTTATTTTTTATGCAGTAACAATTCGGGGGGACCAGCAAAATTACAGTCTGTTATGCAATTACAGACTGTTTGCAGCTGGGAGTTACAAAGAAAAAATAAATAAACTTTTATTAGATAATTAGATAAAATTGCCAAAAAGGTCCGTACCCTCTGGCAATCTCTGCTTTACATTCCTGTAACTGGTAATATTTTTCTAACATTTACTTCTTTTTCTTTTAATCTTTTGTCTTTTTCGATTTTTGGTTTTTCTTCTTTGTTATTAATTGTTATGGTATATTGTTCATGTAATGCTATTTGCAATTCTATTAATTCTTTATAAGATTCGTATCCTTCTTTTGCTTTTGTCTCTCTTAAATAGTATTTTCCAGGTATTAAATGTGCAATTTCAATTTTACCTTCCTTGTTTGTTTTTAAATCTGCATATACTACTTTTCTATTTTCATCTAGTAATTCGAATTCTGTATTTTCTAATCTTTCTTTTGTTTCTTCATCTTCTTTAATAAGAATAATCTTTGTTTCATTTTCTGGATATTCATCGTTTTTTTCTCCTATCCCATCTTCATAGGTAGCTACGGTTAATGCATAATCTTGATATCCACTATTAGGTGCTATGCCGTACAAAATAGGTTTTGTTTGTACTTGTCCTTGTACTGTCAATTTAAATTTTCCTGACTCTGTCATGTTTTTGATTGGAATTAATACTTTGAATTTTTCATTGGCAGAAAATTGGCTTTTCTCTTTATTTTCCATATCTGTTACTTTTATTCCTCCAATGTCTTGTGCATTTTCTTTTGTTATTTTTACAGTATAATCTTTACTACTTGCATTTGCTGTCACACTAAAAATTTTAGATACATATTGTCTCTCTTTTTCGTCTTGTTTCCATTGATTATCTAATTTATGAATTTCCATTGTGCTAGATAATTTGGTTTCATTCGAATGATTGGCATTTTCTATAATTCTATACATTGCATTTAATGTTCTTATTCCCGCTTCTCCAATTGCCTGGTAATCTGCTGGATTATTTCCATGAATATAGCAATAAACAGCTTGTTTTGTAGCTGTAAAAGCTTCTTCTTTATTCGCAACTCCCAATTCTTCAAGTGTTTTATAGGGATACCCATGAATAATTCTTCTCCATAATCCTACATCTTTTATTGCTTCTTGTACAGATACATTATAACTTCCTGTTTCTGCTCCGAGGCTTTGTTTTATCCATACAATAAGCTGGATAGTCTACTCCATCATTTGTATATTGTACATAACTAACTTTTACTACTGCTCCTTTGTATTTTAATAGTTGTCCACAATCTCCAGTTGAATACAAATTAGCAGAACTAATTGCTGTTGCATAAACTGCATTCATAAAATTTAATCCATTCATGCAAAAAATTGTAAATAGTATTAATACTCTTTTTATTTTATCTTTTCGATTTCTCAAATATTCATCCTTCCTTTCCTTTATTTTATATTTTGAGTTGCTTTGATACATCTTCTGTAATTTGGTTCATTTTCTACACAAGTAATTAGTGTAAGAATATTATCTTCTGTACTTTCTAAACAGGTTAGGTCTGTTGCTTGTATAATACTATTTTTTTCTACCAAGTATTCTCTACTAGCATTTTCGAAGGTATAAATAATTTTTTCACCTGCTTGTAATTGTTTTAATTCTGAAAAGTAATTATTCTTATAACCTCTGTTATGAGCTGCTAGACAAACATTTCCTTTCCATTGTTCACTTTCTTCAAAATGCCCTACAAATTCATCCATAATTTCTTTTGTAGTTCCTTCTGCTATATAAGCTTTTAAATTAATACCAATCATTTTGTTTGCTATTGACTTCTGATTTTGAAATAACATTTTCTACCTTAGTTTGAATTGTGGAATTTACAGAAAATCCTGCTTTTAAAACTGCTTTTTTGGATAAAAAATTAAAATAAGAACAAAATAAATTTAGCATTGCTATAATTATAATTGTAACAATGAAGGCTAAAACATTAATATAACATGTACTATATTTAAAAGTACTTATTTTATCACACTCCTTTATTTATTAATTTTATTAAAATTTTTGGAAATTATTTTTTCGAAAAAACTTTTTCAAGCTATTAGAATTAATTTTTATAATTTGAGTTAACTTCTCCTTTATCATAATACATTTTTTTCCATTTGTAAAGAACTTTTCATCGCAAAATATGACAAAATTAAACATTTTTAAATATTCAATTTCTATTTTAATTTACTATCATTTTTTTAATATTTTCTAATTCTTCTTTACTTATACCAGTATATTTTATAATTTTATCTTCGGACTCTCCTAAATTCAACATATTTTCTACCGTTTTTTTTACCGTTTCCAACTTTCCTTTTGCCTCTCCTCTAATTGCTAAATCAAGCATCATTTCTTTTAATAAACTCATAGATTTTTCCTCCCTTTTCTCTATTTTTCCCAATATTTTATCTGTCATTTTCTTACCTAAATAAGGATATACTATATTACAGATAATCTCTAAAAATATTTCTTTATCTTTATCCTGTTTCCTATTTTCTATTATCTTTTCTACTTGTTCTAGCAATTCTTCTTGCGTTTTGCACTTTTCTATTATCATAATTGCTGAAAGTAAAGTATTTTTTTCTGCCAACTTTTCAAATTCAAAATCTCGTACCGCCACCAAATTATACCATAAATTAATTTGATATTCACTATAATTTTCTTCTTGATATTGCTTTTCCATAAATTTTGTTTTTGCCGTCCATTTAGAACTTCCAGTATAAATTACAATGGGTACAACAATTGGATATAATCCATTGCTTTTTTCTTTTCTCATAATCTCACCAACATAAGTCCCCATTCTCTCTATCATTTTTCTATCAACGGTACTTTGATGTTCTATTAAAAAGTAAATTGGTATTTCTTTCAATCGATATAATATATCTGTATACTTGCTTTTATAACGTTTCGTAATAAATTCTGTTGAACACTGTATCAATTGTTCTTCTTTTAGTGTCTCTCGCAAATTTAAAAACTGATTTAGAAATTTTGTCATTTCTCTCTTTTGGCCTAGTATTACTTTAAATATTTTATCATGCTTTTTATCAATTTCCTCATCCCATTTTTCTCTTTTGCTTATTTCTAATATATACTGGCTTTTTTCCTCTTCCAATATGTTATCTAAACATTTCTTTCGATATTCCAAATAATCTAATCTTGTTATAAATTTCAATTCATTTTCCTCCTTTTCATAATATAATTCTTTAATTTATTTGTCAATCTTTATCTTTAAGTAAGATAAACGGTTCTTCTTTCCTTTTGGGGAATTTTCTTGATTTTTATTCTATTTTATTTGTTTTTGATTTTTTTAGATTTAATTAAGATTGTGCAAATTGCACTTTTGATTTTTAAATTTTTTGAATAAATTTTTAAATTAATATTATAATAGCATATTTCTTCTAAAAGTCAACCTTTTTTCATCGCAAAATACGACAAAACTTTCCAAATTAATAGGAAAGCCTATCTTAGGCTCTCCTCACTTCTAAATTCAAATATTCAAATCTAATTCTAAATAGAACTCTACACCGTTTTCCTGATTAATCACGCCATACACATTTCCATAATTATTCATAATTGCCTTTACAAAAGACAAACCAATTCCAGTTCCGCCATCTGCTCTATTTCTAGAAACATCTACTTTATAAAAACGATTCCAAATTCTACCGATATCTTCTTCTGCTATATTTTCTCCTGTATTAAATACCTTAACTCTTACCTTATTTTTCTCAATATCTACTACATTTTCTATTTTAATATATTTCTCTCCATTTACTTCTTTTACATGTTTCATAGCATTTGTTATGTAATTACTAATCACTTGTTCAATATAAAAATCATCTGCAAATACACTAATTTCATCTAATGTTTCAAATATGAATTTAGCTTGTTTTTCTTCTAACATAACTTGTGATTTTCTTATTACTTCTTTTTCTAATTCTACAATGTTAAATTGCTTATCTTCAAATTCTCTTTTTCCATATTCTAACTTCATCAATTCCAATAATTGTTTTACCAATCGATCCATTTTATTGGTTTCATCTAAAATAACCTCTGCATAAAACCTTCTACTTTCTTCATCTGAATTGACATTTTCTAATAAGCCTTCACTATATCCTTGTATTAAAGCAATTGGTGTTTTCAATTCATGTGATACATCTGATATAAAACTTTTTCTCATTTCATCAATTTGAGACTTTTCTTCAATATCTTTTTCTAATTCTATATTCGTACTTCTTAATTGCTTAATTGTTTTTTCCAATTTATCAGACATAGCATTAATACTTTTTCCTAGATTATTAATTTCGTCATCTGCATCTGTAATTCTATACTTATGACTAAAATCTAAATTAGACATCTTTTTGGCAATATCATTTAATTCTGCTATTGGATCCCCAAATTTTCTAGATACATAAGATACAATAATAGCAGCAATTAGAATCGCAAATCCAGCCATTAAATATAAGAAATTATTAGATATTTTTACACTTTCCTGAATCGATGTGATTGGTATTCTAATATACAATAAATAGCCATTATCTAAAGCTGCTGATAATAAAATATAAGTAATACCATTTTTACTATCCTTCATTTTTTTTATTGTAAAACTCTCTCCATTTTCTAATACTTCTCCTAAATTACTGTTAAATCTACTTGTCATTTCATTCATTTGCCCTAAAGTAGAAAAAAAATCTTTATTAGAAGTGTAGACATTTACATTTTGGTCATTTTTAATTAAAATATCGAAATTATTATTAATCGCTATTTTTTCTAATTGTGTTTCTAATTCAATATTTTGAGAACCTCTATAATAATTATTTACTACTTCATACACTGATTTGAGTGCTTTTGTCTTACTGTAAATATAAAATTGTCCAAAAACAAAATTGTTTACCAATATAAGAAATGCAATAATTAATAAAATAACTAATGATAATGTCATAAAAAGTTTTACTCTTACTGAATTAATTGCTTTTTTTAACTTTCTCATTTCTCTTCTTTCTAAACCTCTCTATTTTACTTCAAACTTATAACCAATTCCCCTCATTGTTTTAATATATTTTCCTTTTTTCCCTAATTTATGACGTATCTTTTTTATATGACTATCAATTGTTCTTGAATCCCCATAATAATCATAATTCCAAACATTATTTAAGATTTTATCTCTAGATAATGCAATATTTTCATTTTCAATTAAATAAATTAAAAGTTCATATTCTCTTAAACTAAGCTCGATTGTTTTTCCTTCTACTTTTATGGTTCGTCCCTCTTTATCAATTTCAATACCTGCATAGTTTTTCACTTCTGTTGTGTCTTTGCTTGTCCTTTTTAGAATTGCTTCTACTCTTGCTACCAGTATCTTAGGACTAAATGGCTTTGCTATGTATTCATCTACTCCTAATTCAAATCCAAATAATTCATCTTGTTCCTCTCCTCTTGCTGTCAGCATAATAATTGGAACTTTGGAATCTTGCCTAATTTGACGAAGTACAGACCATCCATCTAATTTCGGCATCATTACATCCAATAAAATCAATGTAATTTTATTTTTATTTTCTTCAAAAACTTCTAAAGCTTTTTCTCCATCTTCTGCTTCTAAAATGCTATATCCCTTTGCCTTTAAAAAATCTTTAATCAGTTTTCTCATTCTTTGTTCATCATCTACAATTAAAATACAATTACCAGACACTTAAATCACTCCTACTATTACTTTTTATTTATATTATAACGACAATTTATGTCTATTTTGTGAATTTTAAAAGAAGTTGTTATACACTCTTTTTCAAAATATATAACAACTTTTCTCTTATTTTTTTAATTGAATTGTCTTGGTATCATAAGCTAGCTCTATATTTTCTTCTTTTAGGATTTTCATGATTTTATAGTTAATATCTTCTCTTTCTGCAATATAACTGTTATAATCCACTGAATCTGTAAAACTACAAATTAAAATATTGAGTCCATTATCTGCAATTGTATCAAATTTAACAATAATAGAGTCATCATAAATAGCATCTCTTGCTTGCAACATATCTTCTACCCTTACTTGGAATTTTTGTAATTTTTCCAATGGTGTATCTAATTCAATACATAAGTT
>CARUQW010000012.1:28119-34333 GCA_949077355.1 uncultured Clostridia bacterium
TTTTTTCCATCTTACTCCAATTAATAATAGATGCATTGGATATAATAGCATTTGGTATATTAACTACTGAATTTTCAAAAGTTCTAACTCTTGTACTTCGAAAAGTAATATCTTCTACGGTTCCTTCAAATGTATCTACTTGAATCCAGTCTCCTACAACAAATGGTTTATCTAAGAGTACTACTACCCCAGCAAATAGGTTTTTAGCAGTATCTTGTGCTGCTAAGGTAAAAATCACTCCTCCAATTCCTAGCCCTGCTACCAATCCATTTAAATTGACTCCTAATGCTGTAATCACAATAAAGCCTGCAATAACATAAATAACTACTCGAATAATTTTGAGAGCAAAGTCAAACATAGAGTCTTGTACTTCTCCAGTCGTCTTCTCCTTTATTTTTTTGTATAACGAAGATTTTGGTGTAAAACTTGTTGCCAATCCTTTTGCAAATGCAATGGTACTGATTATTACAAATGCTTTATAGGCAACTAGCATAATCTCCGTAGTTATATTTAGTGGTTCTTTTAAAAATACAATCGCTAAATAAAATCCTAAAATGATAAAAAATACTTTTAGCGGACTATAAAAAGCACTTTCTCTTATGTTTTTGGCTTTCTTTTCTTTTATTTTAAACATTCTAATAATGATATATGAAATTGTACCACTAAAAATTCTAAAAAATAAAATAATTCCAACTGCTATTAATATATCAATAATTTGTACTGCACTTATTTTTTCTATAAATACTATAATTTGATGCATTTTATCCCTCTTCTTCCTCTGCATTTTCCAATTTTTAGCCCATATAATCACGTAACTTCTTACTTCTACTAGGATGTCTTAGCTTTCTCAAAGCTTTTGCTTCAATTTGTCTGATTCTTTCACGCGTTACCTCAAACTCACGACCAACTTCCTCTAATGTTCTAGCCTTTCCATCTTCTAAACCAAATCTTAATTTTAAAACTTTTGCTTCTCTTGGTGTCAATGTATTCATAACATCTTCTAATTGTTCTTTTAATAAAGTATATGCTGCTGAATCATGTGGAGCTGGGCTATCATCATCTTGAATAAAATCTCCTAAGTGACTATCATCTTCTTCTCCTATTGGTGTTTCTAAAGATACAGGGTCTTGTGCTATTTTTTGGATTTCCATTACTTTTTCAACTGGTATTTCCATCTCTGCTGCTATTTCCTCTGGGCTTGGTTCTCTTCCTAATTGTTGTAATAAATGTCTAGAAGTTCTAATTAATTTATTAATTGTTTCTACCATGTGTACAGGAATTCTTATTGTTCTTGCTTGGTCTGCAATAGCTCTTGTAATTGCTTGTCTAATCCACCAAGTTGCATACGTACTAAATTTAAATCCTTTTGTATAGTCAAATTTTTCAACTGCTTTGATTAATCCCATATTTCCTTCCTGGATTAAATCTAGAAATAACATTCCTCTACCTACATATTTTTTAGCAATACTTACTACCAATCTTAAATTTGACTCTGCTAATTCTTGTTTTGCTTCTTCATCACCATCTAGAATTCTTTTGGCTAAATCTAATTCTTGTTCAAAGTTCAAAAGTGGTATTCTTCCAATTTCTCTTAAATACATTCTAACGGGGTCATCTACATTAATACCTTCATAACTCGTATCGGTTATTTCATCTAATTTTAGTTCTTCTACTTCTTTTAAATCTTCAATATCAGGTTCTTCATCTAAATCATCTGCTAATAGGTCTACTCCCAACTCTTCAAAAGCATCAAATACTTGGTCAATTTGCTCTGGATTAACATCATCTAATTCGGTGGCTAAATCTCCATAGGTTATTTGACCTTTTTCTTTTGCTTTTTTTAAAATGCTATTTACTTTTTCTTCTTTTAATTTATCTTCTTGTTCGTTATCTTTCTCTGTTTCTGTGTTCTCTTCTTGTTTTTTTTCTATCTTCTTTTTAGCTACTTTTCTAGCTTCCTCTATTTTTTCTGACTTTTGTTTTTTGATTGTCTTTTTTTGTTCTTCTGTTTGTTTTTCTACATCTTCTTTCTTCGGCATTTTTACTTCTTTTTCTAATTCTTCCTTCTTCTTTGTCATCTTTTACTTCCTCCCCACTCAAGGCAAACTAACCTCTACTACTTAATTTTAGCTAATCGAATAATGATCTCACTTAATTCTTTTTCTAAATTCTTTTTTTGATCAGCTTCCAAATTATTTTTCTCTAATAATTCTAAAATTTCAAATTTACGATGATTTAACTTGTCCTTTTCATAGCTTTGCATAATATCATCAATTGCTTTTTCTATATCATTAATTTCATAATCATCTGCCATAATTGCTGTAATGTGATTTTGTTCTTCCTCTTCTAATGTATCAATTATGCCATTTATATTACTATTTCCTTTTTCCAATTCTTCATACAATTTTTGAACAATTCTTTGATTAATTTTGTCTTTAAAATCATCAATTTGAATATTCTGTTTCATGATTTGAAATACATTAATATCTCCTGTTAATAAAATCGATAAAATTGTATTTTCTCTTCTTTTTATTGCTTCTGGTATTTCTTTTTCTTCTGGATTTTTGTGATGAATCACTGGTTTCGCTTTTTCCAAAACTTTCGCACTTTTAGTTCCTGCATAAGCTAGTTTGTTTACTTCTGCATAAATAGCTTCTTTTGATATATCATATTCTCTTGCAATTTTTTCAATATATACTTCTTTTTCTATATTGTTATCCACTTTTGCTATTAATTTCGCTATTTCATTTAAAAATTTAATTTTATCATTGACAACTTCTAGATTTAAATTTCGTTTTAATATTTTTACTTTAAATTCAATAACAGAAAGCGCTTTTTCAACCAAATTATTAAATCTGGCATTTCCATATTTAATAATATATTCATCTGGGTCTTTTGCTCCTTCCATTTGCAAAATTCTAAGGTCACATCCCATATCTTGTAAAATGTCTAGCGCCCTCATTTTCGCCATCAATCCTGCTTCATCTGAATCAAAACTTAAAATTATTTTTTCCGAATTTTTTCTTAATAACCATCCTTGTTGTTGTGTCAAAGCTGTTCCTAATGGTGCTACTACATTGGTTATCCCTCTTTGATGAAGTGATATAACATCCATATATCCTTCTACTATTAAAAGCTGCTTCGTATCTCCTTTTTTAGCAACATTTAATCCAAATAAATTTCTTCCTTTACTGTAAACAACATTTTCAGGAGAATTAATATATTTGGGTTTAGAATCATCTAACACCCTTCCTCCAAATGCAATTACTCTTCCTCGTGCATCACAAATTGGAAACATTAACCTATTTCGATATCGATCTATGTATTGCCCTCTATCGTTTTTATTCACTAGGCCTGACTCTAAAATTTCTGGTTCTTCAAATCCTTGTTTTTTTAATTCTTGGTACAATTCATTGAATTTCCCTGAAAATCCAATTTGGAAAGATTGCAATGTTTCATTGGTTAGTTTCCTTTTTTTAATGTATTCTTGTGCTATTTTGGATTCTGGTTGATATAAGTTTTGATGATAATAATTAGCAGCAAATTCATTTACTTTATATACTTTTGCTTTCAATAATTCTCTAGCAGAATCGCCATTACTTTCTAACGTTGGTAATTGTATATTAGATCTTTCTGCCAATGTTTGTACCGCTTCTACAAAGTTAATGCCTTCAATTTTTGTTAAAAATGTAAATACATTTCCTCCTACGCCACAACCAAAGCAATGAAATATTTGCTTATCTGGTGATACGGAAAAAGATGGGGATTTTTCATTATGAAATGGACATAGTCCAAAGAAATTTCTTCCACTTCTTTTTAAATGCACATATTGTGATATGATATCTACAATATCATTGGTTTGTCTTACTTCATCTATAATCTCATCACTATAACGTTGCATTTTTCCCTCACTTTCTCTCAATATATTTCAAATTAACATACATAATTATATTATTCGACGTATTTTACATAAATCCTTCTTTGATAGGTATTTTTTTTACATTTCATTTTCAATATTGACATAACTTGACTTTTATAGTAAATCCATGTAAAATATTGCCATACAACTATTTTATCTAAATTATGATTTTCATAATTTTAACAAATTTAGAAAGGAGACTTTTATGAATAGCAAAAAAAATCGGATAGAAGATAAAAATGCAAATACAATAAATATTGTCACAACTTTTACCGATCAAGAATGGAATTTTATATTCTATGCAGAATTCTTTAAATTATGTGGTATTTTCCCAGGTAAAAATCTTACTTTTCCAAGCACAATACCTCACTTTAGACGTCCTTGCCAGTTAGAAATCACAAAAAATCGGCAGTGGAAAAAGGGTTGCAATGAATTGGCATTATTATCTTATGCCATTCAAGATGTGTATGGTGAAAGTAACACAGCAAGAGAACTTCTTATTCTTGCTGAAATATACTGCAAACATGATTTGTTACACGCTTGTACTTTTGAAGAATTTCCGTATTATAAAACAAAACAACGTCTTTATGATACTTTGACAAAATTCGAAAATGCCTATCAAGAATTTGAAAATCTAAAAAAGAAAGAAGGTTATCATTTACAATTTTTTAAGATAAGTTGTCAGACAAAAATCAATTTTTTACTTGGTCAACTTCGCATAAAAAAGAGGTTTGATGGTATGAGTTTATTTATTTGTGCTAAAAATTTATCATTAAACTATCCACCTTATTCCCCTTATGGTTTGATTTTAGGAGGAATTATATTTGATCAAGATTTAAACTATCTAATTAATAGTGAAAATGTCTATAAATATATCCTAAAAAATTTTCATCTTAATCCATTATTAGCATCGTATGTCTTTACTCGATTAGGAAGATTTTATAACAGAATTCTTCATGAAAACGAAATCTCGTTACTCTATTTTAAGAAAGCTATTAAATTAGCAGAACAACCTTATGCTTCTTTCAAATATGCTGCCCTCACTATGGATAAAGCTTATATAGCGCCAGTAGATCCTGATGAAATAGAACCTCGTGAAATAAAACAGGCTCGCTATATTTTTAAAAAATTTATCTTGAAGCTATTACAAAATAAAAATTTATCTCCTATTCAATTGGAGTATCTGGTAACTTCTTGCAAAATTCTGAAAGAAACTTATGAAGTCTATCTGAATAGCAATTTTCCTTTCTACGAAGAACTTACTAAATATGTTGATAACAATGAATTTTTTGATTATTTTTTTGGTAGTGATTCACAAGCAGAGAAAGAAAATTTAAAGAAACATTTTAATTTCATTTAAGTTCTCAAGAAGTGGTATTCTAAAATTGAATACCACTTCTTTTTATCCTTTAATTTAAAAGCATCATTTTATTATCTAATTTGTTAATAATTTTGGCACAATTGACCCATTCTTTTGCTTCCTGTTTACTAATTTCTTCTTCTGGCTTATATTTTACCTTATGTTCCAAGGTAGCCCAAAAATCCATGGCAATAGTTCGAATTTGAATTTCCACTTTTACATAAACATTTTGGCTTGATAGTGTAATAGGAACTTCAGCAATGAGATGATAACTAGAATAGCCACTTTTCTTAGGATGTGTTATATAGTCTTTTTCTTTCAAAATATTTATCCCTGGTAACTTTTGTATTAAATCTTTAATGGAAAATATGTCCTTCTTCAACGGGCATACCACTCGAATTCCTGCAATATCGTTAATATGTTCAATCATATCCTTATAAGTAAAACAGATTTCCCTTTTTTTCATTTTTTTCGTAATACTATCTGGTGTTTTAATTCTAGTATCAATATGGTCAATTAAATCATAATGATAAAATATCTTAAATTCATCTTTTAGTATTTCCATTTTTGTTTCTAATTCCTTAATTGCTACTGAATAGATAAACATCAATTTCTGAAATGTCTCATCCTCTACTTGTACTTCTTGATTATAATCCACAAAATTTTCGACTTTTATTAATTGATTTGTTTTTTTATTTTTCAATTTCATTTAGGTTTTACACCTCTCTTTGTATCTATTATATGCTTGATGTTATCGTTTTATTGTTATGATTTAATATCTTTTTTGTGTTTTTTTCGTGAATGGTATTAGAGGGATGTTCCTTAAAAGTTGCCGCTGGTTCCGAGGTTAAGTTGTCGCTGGTTCCGGGTTAAGTTGCCGTTGGTTCCGGGGTTAAATGGCAAGTAGAATCCTACTTGCCATTTAACCCCGGAAC
>CARUQW010000013.1 GCA_949077355.1 uncultured Clostridia bacterium
AATCTCATTTCAATCAAGCGTCAGCTGTATATGAATGATATTTATTTAAGAAATTTCAAAAGTGTATGGTCTATATAACCAAATATTTTTATTCATATTTAATATAAATTTTGCTTCCTTTTTTTATTTTAATTCCTGCTTTTGGAATCTGCTCTTTTACAATTATATTTTGTTTATCCATTTCCTCCTTCTCATTTTCAATTACTAACTCTATTTCATTTTTCTTTGCTATTTTCTGTGCTTCTTCTAACGTTTTATCTAATAAATCTGGCGCTTCTATTTCCTCTACTTGCTCTACTTCCTCTTCATTTCCTTGATGAACTTCTAAATATGGTAAAATTTCACTAAAAATCTGTCCTCCTACTGGTGCTGCCACACCTCCTCCTTGGTTTATTATAACACCATAAATAAAACCCCTATAAAGGGGCAATGCTCAACAGTTTTATGTAGACGTATTTATAAACTTAAAATGAATCATTATTTTTTTATCCTCTTGTACTTCTATATAGTCAACTAATTCTGTTATAACATCTCTATCTAATGTAGTTATATTTTTATATATTTTAAAATTTTCAATCCATTGACTTTTCCCTTGTATCATTTTTTCTTGTTTTTCTTTTTGTTTATCCAAATTATTAATCATTTCTCTTGTTTTACTTATATCTTGCTCATATTTTTGTTTATATTCTAAATATTCTTCTTTTGTTATATCATTATTTTTCC
Organism: uncultured Clostridia bacterium; assembly: GCA_949077355.1. GTDB lineage: Bacteria > Bacillota > Clostridia > TANB77 > CAG-508 > CAG-269. Next base: position 724 of record CARUQW010000013.1, read on the forward strand.
AATCTTCATATAAACCTCTTTTTAAATTACGTATTTTTTCTATTTCTATTTCTTTTGCTTTTTTCGTATCTTCTATCTTTTCATTTACTAATTTTTGAGTACTCGTTCTATTCATTTGTTTTAATAAACTCTCTGTATCCACCAATAATTCTATATGCAATTTAATAACCTGCAATACTGCATTTTCTAATTCTTCCACTTTTATTGTATGTTTTGTGCATAACTTATTTGATTTCTTCCTATAGGTGCCACATATGTAATATTCGTAACGTTTCCCACTTTTGTTTCTAGAATATTTTTTATGCATTGCCCTGCCACAATCTGCACACCTTAATGTTCCAGCCCACATGCTTAATTCACCATTACTTTGTACTCTGGTATCAACTTTTCGCATACTTTGTGCTTTTTCAAACAATTCTTTATCAATAATTGGCTCATGCATATTTTCTACTGTAATCCATTCATCTTCTGGTACTTGTTCTACCTTATGAATTTTATAACTTTTCACTCTTCTTTTACCTTGTGTAATATTCCCTATATAAATATCATTTTTTAAAATGTTTCTAACAGTCGACGGACACCAAGAATAATCTTCTTGCAAAATTTTTGCATTATTATAATTTTGATTCAATCTTTTCTTTTTATAACCTGTTGGATTTAAAATACCCATATCATTTAATCTATGGCAAATACTTAAATTCCCTAATCCTTCCTTTACTTTCCATTCAAAAATTTTTCTTACAACTTGGGCTGATTCTTCGTCAATAATCAACTTATGATTATCTTCTGGTTTTTTTATATAACCATAAGATGGAAATGCTCCTACAAATTCTCCGTTTCTTTTTTCTTCCATTTAGCGCTGACCTTATTTTAATTGATGTATCCCTACAATATTCATCATTTATTAAATTTTTAAATGGTACCAATATTGTGTTTGTACTGGTAGGATTTTTAAAACTGTCTACACTATCATTAATAGCAATAAATCTAATATTAAATAGTGGAAATATTTGCTCTATGTAATTTCCAACTTCTATATAGTTTCTTCCCAGTCTTGACAAATCTTTGACTAATACACAATTTATATTCCCTTTTCTCATATCTTCTAATAATCTTTGAAATCCAGGTCTATTAAAATCTGTTCCTGTATAACCATCATCTACATAAGTATCGTAAACAATCAAATCATCGTGTTCTTCAATAAATTCATTTAATAATGCCTTTTGACTTGTTATACTGTTGCTTTCACTTTTTTCTTCTCCATTGTCATTATCTTCTTGTGAAAGTCTTATATATACTGCAACAGACCATATTGTCTTTTTTCTTTTATCCAAACCTTCTGAAAAATATTTTGATTTCCTTCCAGTCAATATTTCTCCTCCCTTTCACTTTTCTATTTTTTGTTTTAAAATATTTAACATACACTCATTCATCTTTTTCTGATTTTTAGAATAACTCACTTCCACCTTTAAATTTCCCACCTTTAATTCATGTACTTTTCCTTTATTTAATAAACATTCTTTAATTTTATTATCCAAATTAATTTTCCTTTCATTATTAAGATTTACCATCTTCTTATAAGTATAAGTAAGCTGTAAAGCTCGTACTTTACTAACAGTTTACTTAAGTTTATTAAATAAAAAAAATTTTATTACTAAATTGAAGAGAAGTATAATTAATTGTGCAAAAAAATAACTAGAAATTAGGTTTTACTAACTTCTAGTTAAGTTTTTATAAATCTTTTATATCTTACTATGTCTTGATTTTTTATTGTTTTTTCTTTTTCTATATATAAATATACCTGTTATAACCACTATTAGTAATAGAATTACTAATATTATTACCAAATTACGTTCTTTTCCTGTATGTGGTAATTTACCTGATGCTATATCATCTTCTTTCCTCTTTGTATCACCTATAATTTGATTTGTATCTGGTTTTTGTTCTTCACTAATTATGGTATTTGTATTTGGTTTTTCTCCTTCATCAGGAGTTGTATTTGTGCTAGGATTTTTGTCCCCATTGGGTTTTTGATCACCACTAGGTTTTTGTTCCTCACCTGGCTTTTGTTCTTCATTTTTTATTGTTATAGTTTTAGTTGCATCTGCTACTTTGGCTGGTGCAGTTCCATCTGCAACGACTATATTTCTTAATGATACAGTTGTATTTTTGTTGTTTGTTTCATTCTCTTTAAAAGTAATCTTAAGTATTGTTTCATTACTTTTAGCTAATCCTTTTTTATCAATTACAAGTTTTCCGTTTGATTCATTATAAGATAAACCTTTTATTGGTGTATCCCAGCTATTTTGTCCTTCCATTTTTGATAATGTTAAACAATCTTTTTCATATTCTAATGTTGCCTCTATTGCTATAATTCCTCTTTCAGATTGTATGTCTGATAAATTTACATCTATTGTAAATTCTTTTCCTTTAACAATTTCAGTTTGTTTTGTTTCCATGTTTAGCTTACAATTAGGTCTTGCATATACATTTACTGTTAGACAAACCATCAATAATAACATTATTATACTTAATTTTGATATTTTTTTCATAACTCCTCCTCGTTTTATTTTATTTCAAACAATCCAATTAGTACTAATTTTACTTGTGCTACATCATTAACTGTAATCTGATTATCGTTATCTATATCTGCTGCTTTTAAACAAATTCCTTCTAGTGTTTCTTGTTCGATTAAATGCAATTTTAATTTTGCTAAATCATTAACTGTAATATTTCCATCTCCATCAATATCTCCCCTTACTGCAAGAGTATATTCTAAATTTTCTCCTACTTTCAATGTCATACCTGTTCTAACAGCTGCATCTTCTTCTAAAATATTACCCTCTTCATCTACAAACTTTAACTTTTGATTTGTTATTACATTTTCTTTAAATTCTTTCACCGTTGTTTCTGGCTTAATCATAGAAATGTCGTTACCTTCTATTTTATATACTGTAGATTTAAAAACAACATCTTCACCAACGTTTTTATTAATCCAAGTTACAGTTGCTACTGCTGTTCCTTTATTTCCTAAAGGTCCCACATAATAGAATGTATAGGTTCCATTTTCTGTGAATACATGTGTATCACCATTTTCAATTTTGTTACCATCTTGATCTACTATAGTTACTCCACCTTCATCAAAAGTTACAGTTGCTGTTACTGGTTCTTTTGTACTTTCCGTTATATTATAGGTTACTGTTGCTTTAGGTGGTGTTTTATCAATCCAAGTAACATTTGCTACTGCCGTTCCTGTATTTCCTGCTGGCCCTATGAATCTAAATTCATGGGTTCCATTTTCTGTAAACGTATAGGTATTTCCACCTTCTACATAAACATTTTCTTTGTCAAATGTTATGGTTGCTGTTACATCTTGATTCGTTATATCGTTTATGTCATAAGTAATCGTTGCATTAATTTCTCTTTTATCAATCCATCCAACTTCTGCTTTCGCTGTTCCTTCATTTCCAGCCTTATCCATAAATTCAAATTCAAATTCTCCATTTATTTCAAATGTGTATGTGTCTTTTCCGTCATTATTTATAATTTGTACATCTTCTTCATCAAAGGTGATGGTGGCTGTTACATTTTGGTTGGTTAAATTTGTGTTAGAATATTCAATGGTTCCAATAGGTACAGCTTTATCAATCCAATCTACTTTGGCAACTGCCACGCCTCTATTTCCTGCTGGTCCTATGAACTTAAATTCATGCGTTCCATTTTCCGTAAATATATAGGTATCACCATCTTCAATTGTTTCACCATTTTCATCCACTATTGTTACACCTTCTTTATCAAAGGTTACGCTTGCTGTTACATCTTGATTGGTTAGTTCTGTCATATCATATTCAATAGTTGCTGTTGGTAAACTTTTATCAATCCAAGTTACAGTTGCTACTGCTGTTCCTGTGTTTCCTGCTCTATCTTCAAACTCAAATATATATTCTCCATTTTCTGTAAAGGTATGGGTATCCCCATCTTTTACCGTAACATTTTCTTCATCAAAAGTTATGGTTGCTGTTACATCTTGATTTGATAAGTTGGTTGAACTATAGTTTATGGTTGCAACAGGTGCCTTTTTATCAATCCAATCCACCTCTACTGCTGTTTTTCCTTCATTTCCATATGGACCGACAAATCTAATTTCATGGGATCCATTTTCTGAAAAAGTATAGGTATAAGCATTTCCTGTTGTAATGGTTTCTATTGTTTCACCTGCTTCATTTACTATTTTTACATTATTTCTATCAAATGTTACTGTTACTGTTACATCTTGATTCGTTAAGGTGTTTGGTGTATAAGTAATATTAGGTGTTGGTAATGTTTTAATAATCCAATCTACTTTTGCGGTTGCAGTTCCTTTGGTTCCTTTGTTATCCACAAATTCAAATGTAAACTCTCCATTTTTTGTAAAGGTATATGTATCCTTTCCATCATTATTAGTTATGGTAATATCTGTACTTTTATTGACCAAGGTTGCTGTTACTTCTTGGTTGGTTGTTTCTGTTATGCTATATTCTATTTCTGCTGTTGGCACTGCTACTTTCGTTCTATCTTCAAATAAGTTTATCATAGCTGCTGAGAAGAAATAATCCATTGGTTCTCCATTTCTGTCTCCATATACACTATCACAAGATTTTGTACATTCTATTTTTACATATTTAGCTTGTTCTATTTTAGCTAATGAAAGTTCTTTTCTATCGCTACTTGCAATAAGTTCTGCTGCTGTTGTTACATTATATAGATTTTCGAAATTAAGAACTTCTGTCCAATTTTCTCCATCCATACTTACAGAAATCACACCATCTTTTAGAATTCCATAACCATAACCTGGTTTTTTTACATATTCAATTTTTGATATATATCTTGGTTCATCTAATTCTAAAACAATCCATCTTGAATCATGCATCGTTGTCGTAGTACGATTTGAGTGCCACATAGTTGTTGGAAGACCATCTATTGCAAACTCAGCTTCTTCTCCTCTACTTGGTACAGTAGTACTTGATGCATTTACCGATGTTATATGTTTGATTGGTACATATTTTGCAGTATTTGGTTGATTGTCCTCTGTAAATGTAAATTCTACTGCTTCACTTGCCATTAATGTACTAGTTGCTTTCTTTCTAATGAAAAGCTTAGTATCTCCTGTTACAATTGGTTCTTGTTCTGAATAGGAAATCCAATTTTCACTATCATTTTCTGTTCTCCATTCAAATTTTGATGTATCTTTTATTCCTATCAATCTATTTTCTAAATCATTCAAATAAGCTGTTATAACCGGTGACTCTTGTTCTTGAATGTCAATCGTAGATTCCATATTGTTTAAACGAAGTTTTATTTTATTGTCTGCATTGATTTGTGCTAATTCCTCAGATGATAATTGTTGTTCATCTCTTGTTGCTCTTTTCCAAGTTGTGCCACCATCTAAGCTATATTGCCAATTGGTACCTTTAAATTCATCTAATAGCCTAATCTTTCCTGTATTTTCTCCATCAAATGAGAAAGTTCCTAAAGTTACTACTGTTATATCTTCATATAAATTTGTCATAGCTAGTGAGGCAAACATATTCTTTGTGTCCATTTCTATTTTTACATATTGCCCATAAACTGGTTTTTCAAAATTAATAGCATATAAATCACCATAAGTATCACAATTTTCTATTTGTCCTGCTAATATCCATGTTTCGCCATCGATACTTACATAAGCCCTAGCATTTCTTATATCGTCAGGGTCTTGTGGTCTGCCTGGATATTTCTTTTGTATAAATTCCAAAGCAGATATATTTTTTGGCTCATCTAGTTTTATACTAATAAATGGCTTCGTTGCTTGTTGTAAAACATTTTGACCAAAGTCAGTATGCCATAAAGTGTTTAGATTTCCATCAATTGCGTTTGGCGCATAGAAAGGTCTATTATTATCGTTTGATTGGGTAGAATATCCTGCTATTTCTAAATGTTCAATTGGTATATATTTTCTCTTATTATTTACTTCATCCTGGCTAAATTGATATTGCACAGATTCTCCCACTAAACGAGTACCTGTTGCAGCCATTCTAACAGATACTGTCTTATTTCCTGTTAAATCTGGCTGTGCATCTTTATATAAAGTCCATGGGTCAGTTTCATTTAACTTCCATTCCATTCCTGGAACTGATGCCATTAATTTGTTTTCTAAATCATTTGCATATAAAGTACTTGGCAATGCTGCTGGAGGTAAAATATCGATTTTATATAAATTTTTTTCGTCATAATTTACTCCAACAAGATGAATATAAATATCGTTTTCAGCAGTAAGACTAGCTAATTCTTCTCCGTGTTAATTGCCATTTATGCTCTTCTCCTGCTTCAAAAGAATGTTCTTTCCAACTATCTGGATTTTGGGTATCTCCATTGATACAATAATCCCAACGAATTCCCATTTCATTAAAACGATTTGCTAAAACAATCTTACCTGCGTCTTCTCCATCAAATGAAAAGGTAGCTATGCTACTATCTAGTTGTCCTAATAAATAAGTTGCTACTTCTCTGGTTACACTTGGTTGATAGGTTTCTTTCGAATTATTAGGAAGCACTTTTCCATATTCTAAGATACGCTTTTGTAAAATAACAAATTGAGCTGAATACTCTGAACTTGTCAATTTTGGTTTAATTAAATTCGTTAAATTATACATTGGTAATGGATAACATCTTAAACTTTCTGCCATTTCTTCTGCCAACTGATACCAATCTTCCTCTGTTTTTGATTCATTGGCATTGTAGTTATTAATTAATCCATACCATGCATCAACATTAATTGGCAATTCTTGTAATGCTTTTCGATAGATTTCTTCTTGTTTTGCCAAATCATTTTTATATAAGTTTGCTGTCATAATAACTTTTTCTGATTCTTCATAAGCTTCTTCTTGGTTCATAGCTGCTTGACTTAATAGCAAATAAGATGCTGCATAGCCACTTACATAGCTATCACTACCCCAACCTAAAGGCATTCTTACACCTAATCTTTCCGTCTTTCCAGTTTGCCCCCAGTTGGTAATAACATTATTTAAAGTCCATGCTCCATCTCCAGCATCGTTCATTGAATAATAAGCAAATGCAGCATGTCCTGGTTGTCCAACTACTGTGGCAGGTACACCATGCGCACCACGGTTACAAGCTCCTTGTTTTGATATACCACCACAAACAGCTCCACCTTCTATGTTCATCCATAATTTATAAACACCTGGTTTTCCATATTCTACGCCATATTTTGAGAAGATTCCTTTATATTTCTCATCATATGCTTCTTTATTCTTTTCATCCCAGTATTGTGGCTTATTATAATTAGGCCAGATATATTTCATATATGGATGTGGTGATAAATACCACATTTTGTTTGAATTTGCATCAATGAAACTTTGTGTATATTCATTAAGCCACAATATTTCTTGGTCATCTATAATACAGTTCATTACATAACGCATTTCTTCTGTCGTATACTGTTCAAACCATTTTGCAAAATCTATTTGGTCTGTAAATCTCATGTTTCCATTATTATATAAATCTTTATAGATTTGATAACGTCTTACTGGATCTGATTTGTTTTCTGCGGCTCCAGGTTGCATCCATAAAGCTACATCAACAGTATGTGTTAACGATAAAGAAACTGCCATTCTTTTGTATAAATTGCCTAAGGTAGTGGTTTCATATTTTGTTTTTTCCTGAATGGTAAAATCATTTGCATAGTTAGCACGTAAATTAGATAATATGATAATAGACTTCATATAATTTTTCCCATCTGGATATCCTCCGAAGTACATACATTCTAAGAGTGTCTAAATCATTCATTAGCCACTCAAGTGTTTCTTTATAAGCATTTTTATAGTTCGCTGTAAATTGTAAAATATCATATCCTGCATTATTTACTAATTCTCTTTGTAATAAAACTTTTTCATATTCTCCTACTATTTCTTGTCCTTCATACCCTTTAAGGATTTCGTCATATTCTGCCACTGTTTTTATAAAAGGAGCAGCTATAACATTTTCTTCATAGTCTTCTTTTATTAATTTAGCATCTGCATAAACAGCATGGTCTGAACCAGCATTTCCATTGTTATGAGCATACAATTTAATATAATTTGCCTCTCTTATATCTATTTTTACAAATTGTGCATTTGTGTTTCCTTTCATTACTTGAGGAGATACTGGTGTTTTTAAATTCCAATTCTCTCCATCCACAGAAGTATAGATAGAAAATTTTACACCATTCCCATTATTTCCTCTTGATTCATCTACTCCTATATAGGAAGTAAAATAATCATAATTATAATTTGAAATATCATAGATAAGAGTTGATGTAGCATGTGCAGATATTCCTTTAAAAAATTGTTTCTTTTTACCATCTACCATTAAAGTTATCATACCGTTATTTTTACTGGTATCTAAGTTTTTATCATAGGTAATAGCGCCCCATCCTACGCTAGAGCCACTGCTATATGTAATGTCTGATAAATAGCAAAATTTATCGTCTTCGCTTTGTTCTACCGCAAGAACCTCTTGGTTTGAGAGTAAAAACATTGCAAATAACAAAGCAAAACTAAAAATTAATTTTAATAAACATTTGGTTTCTTTCATTATTTACCTCCATTTTTACAAAATTTCATTCTTATTATACCACATTTTTCACATTATGTAAATAGTTGCTTGTTACAAATAAAATGCACAATTATTCTATAGTATTATACACTATTTACGAAAAAAACATATAACAATTTTGTTATATTCTCTTTACAAAAATATTACATAAGTTTCCCTAGCATTCTATGGATTTATTTGTTTGTTTTGTACATGTGTAGCGACAAAATTACCCACTCACCTCCCTGATGTCCCCCTTCTCCTGTAGGATTATATAAAGTAACTAGCACTACAACTTGTGGATTGTCAATTGGTGCCACACCACAAAAAGACGTAACATATTTATTGGTATTGACACCATCTTCTGATGTTCCTGTTTTTCCTCCAATTCGATATCCTGCTACTTTTGCATTTTTTCCTGTTCCTTCTGCTACCACTGATTCCATCATACTTAATACTTTTTCTGATGTTTCTTTTGAAATAACATTTCCATTCACCTTTACTGGTATCTCATTAATTTCTCCTGTTTGACTATCTACTTTTTGTTTCACTACTCTAGGGGCAATACTATTTCCCCCATTAGCAATTGCTGATACAGCTGTTACCAATTGAATTGGTGTTATTTCAAATCTCTGCCCAAAACTAATTGTTGCTAATTCCACTGGACCTGCCTTGTTTTCTGCCAAAAATATACTATTTGCCTCTCCTGGCAAATCAATCTCTGTTTTATTTAACAATCTAAATTTATTGAGATAACTATAATAAGTCTGCACTCCTAATTTTTGTCCCAATCCTATAAAAACAGGATTACAAGAATTCATAAGTCCTAAACGTAAACTTTCTGAACCATGTGGTCGATAATGTCTCCAACATTTAATTCTAACTCCTGCTACTTCAATCGCTCCTGTACAAGAAAATTGTCCTTCTTTATCAATATCTGTTACTAGTCCTTCTTCAATGGCTGCTGATGCTGTAATTACTTTGAATACAGAACCTGGTTCGTAAGTATCTGCTATTGCTTTGTTTCTCCATACTCCTTGCAAATTTTTTGTTTTTTCTGCCTGTTCCATATCCTCCCAATTTTCTTTTAATTCCTCTGTATAAGCCTCATATGGTTGGTTTAAATTATAATTTGGATATGTTGCCATCGCTAAAATATCTCCATTTTGAGGATTCATGATAACAATATTCCCACCATCTGTACACACATTATCAATACATGCCTCTTCCAAATATTTTTCAGCAATAGCCTGAATACTTAAGTCAATGGTAAGAATTAAGTCATTTCCATCAATGGCTGATACATAATTTTCTCCTTCTTCACCAATCTCACCTCCCTTAGCGTCAGTGTGACGTTGAATGGCACCTTGTTTCCCTTTTAATTCTGCATCATATTTCGCTTCAATCCCATCTAATCCTTGATTATCACTTCCGCAAAATCCTATAATTTGAGAAGCTATGGTACTATAAGGATAATACCTTTTGGTGTCTTCATCTATGTTAATTCCTGTTGTAATCCCATTTTGTTCCATCCAAACTCTTAATTGATCTGTCTTTTCCTTTTCTACTTTTTTAGCTATAGTTTCAATCGAACTTCTTTTACTAACCTTTTTCAATATTTTTTCATAATCTAGTTCAAAAATATCAGATAAAATACGAGCAACTTTTTCCTTATCTCCTTTTGCTATATTGCCTGGATTTACTGTTACCGTTTCTACTGTACTACTAACTGCTAGTACATTTTTTCCTGTAGCATCTAAAATTGTCCCCCTTTTGGGATTAATACTTCTATCTAAGGTTTGCTGTTGATACGCCATAGCAGAAAGCTCTCCGCCTTGTATAAATTGAATATATCCAATTCTTCCGATTAAACAAACAACAATAACAAAAATAATAAACAATGTATTTCTCATTTTCTTTTTACTAGATAATTTAATTGGCATCATAAAAAATCCTCCTAATTCATTCTATTAGAAGGATTTTTATTTATGAAATATTTTATCAATTATTTGCTCAAGCCAATTTTTTTCATCTTCCATCACTACTTCTTCTGAAGCTGGTTCTACATAGTCTTTTTTTGGTAATGCTACATATACCGTCTGTTTATTTGTCAATTTTTGCATTCCCAACTTTTCTTTTGCTAATTTTTCAATTGTATTATAATTAACACTATTCTGAATACTAACCTCTAATTGCTCATTTTCTTTTTGAATCGAAGATAGTTCTTTTTTCAAGTTTTGTACATGGTCGAATTTTTCATTTATTTGTGAGTTTCTATAACTTATGGTCAATAATACAGCAAATATGGCCATAACCAACAAAGTCATTTTCGTTTGTCTTTTTTTCTGTTGTTTTGATATTTTCACATCTTGTTTTGGTAAATCTTCAACTATCTTCAATTTTTTCTTTTGTGGCTGTTTCTTTTTTTGTACATCTGGTTCCAATTTTCGTGGGCTGGTACCATATTCGTATCCACCTCTTACCATAAGTTATTCACCTCCTATCTTCTCTCAAAAATTCTTAATTTAGCACTTTTGCTTCTAGAATTTTCTTCCAATTCTTCTTTGGTTGCTATCATTGGTTTTCTTGTTATAATTTCTCCAAGAGATTTTGCACCACATACGCAATATGGCAAATCACTTGGACAGGTACATTTTCCTTTTGCCTCGATATATGCTTTTTTTACAGCTCTATCTTCTAAAGAATGAAACGTTATAACACATAGCCTTCCACCTTTATTTAAGCACTCAATACTTGTCTTTATCGTATTATATAATGGTTTTATTTCATTGTTTACTTCAATTCGAATCGCTTGAAAGGTTCTTTTCGCAGGATGTCCTTCTTTTTGTTTTGCCCTTGGAATAGATTTTTCTATAATTTCTACTAATTCCTTTGTGGTTTGTATGGGATGTTTTTCTCTTTCAAGACAAATATTTTTAGCAATTTGTCTTGAAAATCTTTCTTCTCCATATTCATAAATAATATTCGCTAATTCTTCTTCTGCATATTCATTTACTACTACTTGTGCTGTCAGCTCTTCCGTTTTATCCATTCGCATGTCTAAAACATTTTCGCCCAAGTAACTAAACCCTCTGTTTCTTTCATCCAGCTGATAAGAAGAAACTCCCAAATCTAAAAGAATTCCATCTACTTTTTCAATCTCTAATTGTTCTAAAATTTCTTTTATATTGTCATGATTATCATGAACATATTTTATATTTGAAAATTCGTTTAAGTTAGCTTTTGCAGCTTTTAATGCTTCTTCATCTCTGTCAATACCGATTAGGATTCCTTTTTGCGATAATTTTCTTGCAATTTCTTTGCTATGTCCAGCTCCTCCCAAGGTTCCATCAACATAGATTCCATCTGGTTTTATTTTTAGACCTTCTATACATTCAGCTAACATGACTGGTTTATGTTTAAATTCCAATTTTGCACCTCTATTTAAAAATAGCTGGTAATTCCAAAAAATTACCAGCTGACTTCTTTTCTATGTTTTATCTTTTGGTTTTTAAGTCTCTTACGTTAAAACCATCTTTTGCATTTCAAAATCTTTTGTTGGTTCATCCTTTGTATTTGTTATCTTTTGTACTTTTGTCTTTCGTATTTTTGTCTTTTGTAAATTAATTTTTTGTCTTTTGTATCTTTATCTTTTGTATATTTATATAAACTTTTGCAAGTATTATATACCTAACATTGTCATATTTTCAGCAATTTCATCTGCTGAAATATTTTCATCACAATTTTGCCATGTTTGTTTATCCCAAATTTCAAGTCTTGTTCCAACACCTATAATAACCGCTTCTTTTTCTAAATTAGCTGCTACTCTTAAATTATTTGGAATTAAAAATCTTCCTTGCTTGTCTATTTCACATTCTGTTGCTCCAGATAAGAAAAATCTTACAAAGTTTCTGGCATTTCTATCAGATAGTGGTAATGTTTTTAGTTTTGTTTCGAAATTTAACCACTCATTTTGTGAAAACGCAAATAAACATCCATCTAATCCTTTTGTTACGATGAATCTTTCTCCCATGTCACTTCTTAATTTTGCTGGCATAATTAATCTGCCTTTTGCATCTATGGAATGCTCGTATTCACCAATTAGCAACTAAATTTCACTCCTTTCCACTTTGTCACCACTTTGTGCCACTTTTCTCCACTTCAATTAGATTTTAATATAAGTTTTATTATTTTGCAAGCTTTTTTTCAAATTTTTTTATTTTTTTGTAAATATCCAAACTAAATTCTATTTAAATTCAAACAGGATTTGTTTGTATCTTCATTTTTTATAAAACGATTCATGCTATTTGTATTATTTTTTCTTATTGATAGTTCGTTCTTTTTTCAATTTCTAATTGCTATACTTTTTATATAAAATATAAGGAGGGAGAGACCTTGTGAAAAACGAAGAAAAAATTTTAAGAAAAAACATTGGAAAAAAAATCAAATTAGCTAGGTCAAAAGCAGAATATACCCAAGAACAATTAGCAGAAAAACTCTCTTTATCACCAAGATACATTAGTCAACTGGAAAGAGGGATTGCTTTTGGAAGTGCCACTACCATTATTAATGTGTGTAAAGCACTTAATATAAGTTCTGATTTTCTATTTAATGACCTAATTAATAATAAAAATCCGATTGAAAATACAATTGCAGACGAAAAATTTTTAGAAGACTATATGAAATTAAATGATTATAATAAAAATATTCTATCTGTATTAGCCAATGAATTAATAAAAATGCAAAAAAATGGTTAGTTTGGGACTGTCCCAAACTAGCCATTTAATTTATGGTTGTACTTGTTGCTCCTGTACCTACTACATTTTCTTGTAATGACCTCCAAGTATTACATCCTACAATTCCATCTGCGCTTAGTCCTCTTGACCTCTGATAAGCTGTAACTGCATTTTGTGTAGCACTGCCAAAAATCCCATCTAACCCTCCTGTTCGAAATCCAAGTGTATTTAAGTCATCTTGTGCAATTAACACATAATTACTTAGACTTCCTCTTCTAATTGTTGGAAATCCTCCTGTTGAACACGCAGGCTTTCCAAATCTTTTATCAAAATGCACCCATGTAGGTGTTAATCGGATTGGTTCAACATAACTCCATACTCCTGAATTATTCGCAGATTGCCATAATCTTGTTCTTTGACTGGAACTTAATTTCTGCCCCACGTCAAAAGCTACACCAGCATAATGTTGACTTTGGTTACCATGTCCTCCCTCATAAGGTCTTTTAAATGCAAATCCTACTGGTATAGGTGCTCCAAATATATATCTTTGACTATTCCAACTCTGCATACATCTTTTGGTTGTCCATAAAATATTACTTCTACTAGACCCCCTAAACTCTTTTACTTTTAATGTTCCATTTGTATTATAAGGCATCGGTTCATTCTCGCCTCTATAATAAGTCTCCATTCTATCTGTATCATTATTAAAAATTAATATCTTTGCCACCGATTATACCCTCCTCTTTTTTTATATTATATGTAGTTTTATCATTTTAGTTCCCTACCTTCTCGACTTCCAAAAATAATAACACAGAAATCGAATGAAATCTGTGTTATATTCATTTTCTTATAAAATTTATTTTACTTGTTTTGCTTTTACAACAACCCTATATTTACTATCATCAGTACAAGTAATCAGTGTTATCTCTTTTCTTCCATTTGTTAACTGTGTCGTACAATTAACATCCGTTGGATCTACTTCATATTTTGTATACACTTTATATTGAATCGTTTTTCCAGACAAATCTGTTATTTCTATGATGTCTCCCTCCACTAATGTAGGTACTTTACTAAAGAATCTAGTATTTCTATAATTATGTCCCACAATGCAGAAATTCCCAACTTCATTTGGTCCTGGTCCCCAGAATTTAGTAGGCGATATTTTTAACAAGTCTTCCGTTTCTTCTGCACTATCTGTTGGTCCATCAATAATTGGATACGTAACATTTATTTTTGGTATATTAATTGTTGCAATGGTCTCATACTGATAGCCATTTTCTGTTTTCTGTGTTGCTTGTTTATTGGCTTTCGGTAATTCTTGTTGTGCCTTTTGTTGCTCTTGTGTGTCTTCATTTAAAACTACTACTAATACATTATTTTTAGCAACGGTAGTATCTTCTTGTGGAATATCAAGATTTGCTAGTATTTCTTGTGATACCTGTTCACTTTTATTTCTATCGTATTCTGCATAGATATAGGCAGATATTAAAACACACACTAAAAAAACAGATAAAAAGAATTCTACTTTATATACCTTCTTCTTTTTCTTCAATTCTGGTGTAATATATAATTTTTTGGTAACCAAAATTTGATTCATTATACTCTCCCTATTTTATACTTCTTTTCTATTATATCACAAAAATGTTCTCTTGAAAAGATGCAAAAATACATATTTTTATAATTTGTTAACGTATGAAAGGCAACCGATAATTCTAAAAAATATTTATATAGCAACTGTTTTGTAGCCTTTTTCATTTTCACTGAATTGTAACTTAATTTTCTAATAATTTCGCAATATTCGCATAGTCTTCCAAAGTCAACTTTTCAGGCCTTATATTAACGGCAATATCTAAATCCTGCAAAATTTGCATTCCTTTTTCTTTACTTTCAAATATTTTAGTATTAACTAATGCATTTAATAAAGTTTTTCTTCTTTGCATAAAGGCATTTTTAATAACTTGAAACATCCTCTCCTTTTTAGCAATCTTAACAGGAGGTTGTTTTCTAATAACTAATTTAATTACTTTTGAAGTTACCTGTGGCTCTGGAATAAAAGAATGATTTGGAACTTCCAAAATCCCTTCTGCTTGTGCATAATAATAAACACTATAGGTAATTGCTCCTGTTTCTTTTTCTCCGGGCACAGCAATTAATCTATCAGCCACCTCTTTTTGTATCATAACAGTTATGCTTTCTAATGGCAACTCTTCTTCCAATAGTTTCATAATAATTGGTGTTGTTATATAATATGGTAAATTAGCAACTATTTTTATATTTTTAATATTTTCTTTTTCCTTTTCTTTTTTTATCAATTGTCTTAAATCTACTTTTAAAACATCTTGATTTAACAGTGCAAAATTATCATAAAGTGAAAATCTATCTTGTAAAATATGAATCATCTTTTTATCTAATTCGATACAAATAACTTTCCCTGCTTTTTCTAATAAACATTTTGTTAGTGTTCCTAGTCCTGGTCCAATCTCTATCACTAAATCTTCTTTTTCTATTTGACTACTGTTAACAATTTCTTGTACTACTTCTTCACTAATTAGGAAGTTTTGTCCTAATGATTTATTTGCTTTTATATGATATTTATTCATAATAAATTTAGTTTCTTCTAAAATTGTCATGATTTTTTCCTCCGTCCCCAAAATCATTTGAATCATTATATTATATTTTTCTTATTTTTTCAACTATTATTGATTTTTAAGTATTTTTAATATACAATATCAGAAAAGGAATGATATTTATGAAAAATCAGAAAAAGATAACTGTGAAGAATGCCGATAATAAAGTAATAAAAATAAAAACTGGATTCGAATCTAAAAATTTAGTTCATACTCCTAAATTACGTACATTATTAATTGTTACTGTTATTATCTTTATTCTTTTAACAATTAGAATTGGTTTTATCCAATTTGTACAGGGTAACTTTTTAAAGGAAAAAGCTTATCAACAACAAACAATTAATCAAATTATTAGCCCCAAACGTGGTAATATTTATGATTCCACTGGCAAAGCTCTTGCTATTGGTGCACAAGTAGATACCATCACCATTAATCCAACCAAAATAAAAAAAGATGATGAAGTAACTACCAAGGATTATAAAGAAAAAATTGCAAAGGGCTTATCCGATATTTTTGAATTAAATTATGATGAAGTTTTGAAGAAAGTAAGTAGCAATTCAAAAGTAGAAACAATTATAAAAAAAGTAGAACAAGAAAAAGTCGAACAATTGAAAAAGTGGATGGAAGAAAATAAAATTACAGTTGGCATTAATATAGATGAAGATACGAAAAGATATTATCCTTATAGTACAGTTGCTTCTAATGTAATTGGTTTTTGTGGTAATGATAATCAAGGTTTAAGTGGTATTGAATCAAAATGGGGATCTGTACTAACTGGTACTCCTGGTAAGATTGTAAGTTCTAAAGGAAGTGACCAACGAGAAATTCCAAATGCAGAAGAAACTTATATCTCTGCTGAGAATGGAAGTGATTTAACACTTACCATCGATTTGAACATTCAATCCATTGTAGAAAAATATTTAAAACAAGCTGTTGAAGAAAATGAATGTAATAGGGGTGGAAATGTTATTGCAATGGATCCCAAAACTGGTGATATTCTTGCTATGGCTTCTTATCCGAATTATGATTTAAATTCTCCTTATACACCAAATGAAGTCTTGGCTAAAACTTATGATTCTCTTTCAACAGAAGAAAAAAGCATTGCTTTGTCTCAAATGTGGATTAATAAATCTGTTGGAGAAACCTATGAACCTGGTTCTACCTTTAAAGTAATAACTGCCTCTGTTGCTTTAGAAGAAAATATTACTTCTACTGATGTTGCTGATGATTTCTATTGCAAAGGATATGAAGAAGTTGCTGATAGGCACATTAAATGTTGGGCACCTACTCCTCATGGTGTACAAAGTTTAAGAAAATCTCTATGTAATTCTTGCAACCCAGCTTTCATGCAATTGGGAAAAAGAATTGGACCTTCTACCTTATACAAATATTATGATGCTTTTGGTTTATTTAACTCCACAAATTCTGGGTTATATGGTGAACAAAGTAGTATATTTTATGCTTTAGACAAAGTTGGTGAGGTTGAACTTGCCACCATGTCATTTGGCCAAAGAATTAATGTTACTCCACTTCAAATGGTTACTGCTATTTCATGTGTTGCTAATGATGGTATTTTGATGAAACCTCGTATTGTAAAAGAAATTAAAAATACCGATACCAATACCACAACAGAAGTCCCTGTTACACAAGTTAGACAAGTCATTTCAAAACAAACTTCTAAAGAAGTTAAGTCTTTAATGGAATCTGTTGTAACAGAAGGCTCTGGTAGACATGCTGCTGTAACAGGCTATTCAATTGGAGGTAAAACTGGTACTTCTGAGCCAACAGAAGCAAATGTTGATGAAGGATATGTGGCTTCTTATGTTGCTATTTCTCCTGTAGAAGATACGCAAATCACTTTACTTCTTACTTTGTATGACCCAAAAGGAAAAAATGGTCATCAAGGTGGTCAAGTTGCTGGACCGGTTGTTTCTCAAATGTTGTCTGAAATTTTACCTTATTTAGGAGTTCCTTCTGATGAAGACGCTTCTAGCAATAAAAACCCAAGTAACTCAATTGTTGTACCTGATATCAGAAACAAAACAGTTGCTGAAGCTGAAAAAATATTAAAAGCATCTGGTTTCACTACTAAAGTATATGTAAATGGAGACCCAAATACAATTTTAGTATCGGATCAAAATCCAAAACCTGGTAATTCACTTCTAAAAGGCTCTATCATTGTTCTTTATGGTGAAGGAAATAGTGTCTCCACTTCTATTACAGTACCAGATCTAAAAGGTATGAATGCTTCTGAAGCTATTAATGCTCTGAAGTCTAAAAATTTAAACATTAATATAGAAGGTTCTGGTATTGTAACTTCACAAGATTACACAACAGGTGAACAGGTTCCAGAAGGCACTATTATAAAAACAACCTTAAAACAAACCTTAACACAAGCTCATTAATTTATATTACTTTTCTAAAAAGTTTATCTATTTTACTAGATAAACTTTTTTTATTCCATTACTTCATTTTTCCAATAATAATCTAATAAATCATCTAACTTTTTAATTTTATCAAATTTTTCAAAAATCTTTTGTATTTCTCTATCTGATTTTCCGCACAAATACATCATCCAAGCTATTTTTTTGTCAATTCTATTATCCTCATTATGATGAAATTTTGGTAGTTCCACTACATATAACTCAATTTTATTTTCTGTTTTAGATGGTATCATAATTCTGCTGAAATAATCATCCGATTTCAAATAATTGAAATCAAGTAAATTAATCGTAATTGTCTTGGCAATGGTTCTATTTTCCTCATACTCTAATTGATTAGCATGTATTTGTGCATAATATAACAGCATCTTATTTTGTGCATAATAACCATCAATAAATTGGATTCCAATATTTGCTTCTTCCTCGTTTTTCATTTTTATTCGTACATCTGCAATTCCAAAGTTTTCTTCTGCTGGCAAATTTCTGGATTTTGTTTCTAAATATGGATTTAATTTTATCTCTTGAATCTTAATTTTTAAAAAAGTCTCTATAAAATCTTGTATGATATCTAAATTTTCTTTTGAATTTAAAATTTTTCTTAATACTCTATTACTTTTTGATACAAATTTTCTATTCATATACTTCTTTTAGTGCACTAACAGTGTTCCCTCCTTATGTCATTTAATAAATTATATAATTTACTAAAGTATAATTTCTTGTCCAGAAAATGTCAATAGATTTTTTCGAATTCCTTTTGCTTTTCACCGCATTTTTCGACAAAAAAGAATGAATTCTTTTTCTAAAATTCATTCTTTAAACAGTTTACTTATTATCTTGATGCAATATAGTAACCTACTCCCCTTTTTGTAATTAATATTTTAGGAATCGATGTATCTTTTTCTATTTTCTCTCTAATTCTTCTTACTGTTACATCTACAGTTCTAATATCTCCATAATATTCATATCCCCAAACTTTTTCTAATAGAGTTTCTCTTGTTATTACTTGTTCTGGTTGAGATGCTAAAAATTTCAATACTTCAAATTCCCTTAACGTTAAATCGATAATTTCACCTCTAACTTTAACTTCAAATTTGTCTAAATCTAACTCTAAATCTCCTACCTCAATCTTGCTTTCTTTTTTCTTCTCTTGGCTAGCTATTTCTACCTCTCGATTCGTTGAAACAGCTTCTACTTTTCTTAAATTTGCTTTTACTCTTGCTACCAATTCTCTTACACTAAAAGGTTTGGTAATATAATCATCTGCTCCTAATTCTAAACCTAAGATTTTATCAATTTCTCCATCTTTTGCTGTTAACATAAGAACTGGTACGTTTAAAGAATTCTTAATTCTTTTACATACAGATAATCCATCTAGTTTTGGAAGCATAATATCCAATAAAATTAAATCTGGCTTTTGTTCTAAAGCTATGTTAATAGCTGACATTCCGTCAGACGCCTCAATGGTTTTATATCCTTCTTTTTCCAAATTATATACTAATATATCTCTAATTGGTGGTTCATCATCCACAATTAGAATTGTTTTTACATCTCTTCCCATTTCTTCTTCCACAAAAATTCCGCCTTTCTAATTCTTATAGCATTATTTTTATAATTTATTTATATCATAATTCAATCAATTATACAAGTTTTTTTAAGATTTATTATGATAATCTTAAAAGTTTATTTATTCTTTATGCCACAACCTAAAAAACAAATAAACTTTCATTGCCATTTAAAATAAAACTATTTTTCCGCCACCTAGAACAACACTATCTTCATCATAAAAAACAATAGATTGACCTGGTGTAATAGCTCTCTGTTCGCTGTCAAATATTACTCTAGTTTTCTCTTCCTCTATATAAACCACACAATCCGCTTCTTTTGCTCGGTATCTAACTTTTGCTTTACATTTAATTGGTTCCTTAAAATTATTAGCAATCATCCAATTTAGTTCTTCTACATACAATTGTCTTCCATATAATTCTTTTTCTGATCCAACAACTACTTGATTTTTCTCTTTATTCAATTCTAATACATATAATGGTTCTTGATAGGAAATTCGCAAGCCTTTTCTTTGTCCTATTGTATAATGTATGAGCCCTTGATGTTGTCCTAGAACCTTTCCATTTTTTAATACAATACTTCCTTTTTTCTCTTGATACTTTCCATATTTTTTTAAAAAGCTTTGATAATTATCATTTGGAACAAAACAAATTTCTTGACTATCTTTTTTATGTGCCACTGCCAAATTATTTTCTTCCGCTATTTTTCTAGTATCTTCTTTGTTTAAATAGTCTTGTAATGGAAATATAATATGTGCTAATTCCTCTTTTGGTATTGTATATAAAAAATAGGTCTGATCTTTTTTTTCTTCTTTTGATTTTTTTAATACATATTGTTGGTATCTATTAGAAAATTCAATACTAGCATAGTGTCCAGTAGCAATATAATCACATTCTAGTTCTTTCGCTTTTTGATAAAAAGTCCCAAATTTTAAATATCGATTACATTCTATACATGGATTTGGAGTTCTTGCTTCCTTATATTCTTGAATAAAATTATCCACTACTTTTTCTTTAAATTCTTGTTTACAATTAATTGTATAATGTGGAATTCCTAATTTATCACAAACTCTTTTTGCATCATAAATAGCTTGATTTCCACAACAGCTACTTTCTTCTTCTGATTCACTTGGTTCCCACAACTTCATTGTACAGCCAATTACTTCATATCCTTGTTTTTGTAATAAAACAGCTGACACCGAACTGTCAACTCCTCCACTCATACCTAACAACACTTTCTTTTTCATTTTCTACGCTTCCTATTTTAATTTACTTTTCGCTTCTTCTAGAGCAATAGCAAGTTGGTCTGGACAAGAAGTTCCTCTATATCCACAAGGTATTCCCTTCAATCTTTCAATTGCTTCATCAATTTTCATTCCTTGAATCAAATTAGAAACACCTACTGTATTTCCAGCACAACCTCCAACAATTGTAACTTTTTTTACAATATCTCCATCTAATTCTATTATCATTTCTTGTGAACAAACCCTATCACTTGGTATATATCTATATTCCATTTTCTCCTCCTAGTAGGGATTAGAGGGTTTTTCCTCTAATCGCCTTTTTTTAATTGAATGTGTACATCATCTAATTGTTGCTTAGTTACAACTGATGGTGCACGCATTAATAAATCTCTTGCTTTTTTATTTTTTGGAAATGCTATGATTTCTCTTATATTTTGTGTATTAGCTATTAACATAGCTATTCTATCAACACCTGCTGCTGCTCCTGCATGTGGTGGTGTTCCATATTGGAAAGCATTATATAAAGCTCCAAATCTATTTTTCACATCTTCTTCTGAATATCCTGCTATTTCAAATGCTTTCACCATAATTTCTGGATTATGATTTCTAACAGCTCCTGATGCCATCTCATAGCCATTGCATACTAAATCATATTGATAAGCTAAAATATCTAACGGATTTTTCGTTTTTAATGCCTCTAGTCCTCCTTGTGGCATAGAAAATGGATTATGACTAAAGTCTATTGTTCCCTCATCTGATAATTCATACATTGGGAAATCAACAATGAAACAGAATTTATAGATATCTTTTTCAATTAAGTCTAATCTCTTACCTAATTCAATTCGAACTAGTCCTGCTATTTTTTGTGCTTTTTCTAATTCATCAGCAATAAAGAAAATAGCTGAATTTTTTTCTACGTTATATTTTCCTTGTAATTTTTCTTTGATTTCTTCTGTTATGAATTTAGCAATTCCTCCTGTAATTTCTCCATTTTCTTCCCTTTTGATCCATGCTAAACCTTTGGCACCTACTTCATCAGTTGTCGCAAATTCTCCCATTTTGTCAAAGAATTTTCTTCCTTGTACTGCTCCATTTGGTACAACAATTGCTTTGATGGTTTTTCCTTTGAACGCATTGAAATCAGAACTTTCAAATACTTTTGTTACATCTTGAATCACTAGTGGATTTCTTAAGTCCGGTTTATCAATTCCATATTTTTCCATAGCCTCTTTATATGGAATACGTATAAATGGTCCTTCTTCCACTTTCCAATCTGTGAACTTTTTAAAAGTATGTGGTACAACTTCTTCTATTACTTTGAAAACATCCTCTTGGGTTGCAAAACTCATTTCAAAGTCTAATTGATAGAATTCTCCTGGTGCTCTATCTGCACGTGGATCTTCATCTCGAAAACATGGTGCAATTTGATAATATTGATTAAAACCAGACACCATTAATAATTGTTTAAATTGTTGTGGAGCTTGTGGTAAAGCATAAAATTCTCCTGGATTAATTCTACTTGGTACTAAATAGTCCCTTGCTCCTTCTGGTGAAGAATTAGCTAAAATTGGTGTTTGAATTTCTGTGAAATCTAATTCGTCCATTCTATTTCTTAATGTTTTTAAAATTTTAGAACGAAGCAATATATTATTGTGTAAGGTTTCATTTCTTAAATCTAAAAATCGGTATTCTAATCTTAAATCTTCTCTTACTTCTTGGTCTGTATTGATTTCAAATGGTAAGATATTTTTACATTTTCCTAATACTTCTACTTGATTGGCAACTACCTCAATTTCTCCTGTTGAAATTTTGGTATTTTTGCTTGTTCTTTCCACAACTTTTCCGTGAAATGTGGATACAACTTTCTGTATTGAATTGTTTTGCTTGTTCTTGTAATTTTTCATCATTTATAACAATTTGTGTAATCCCAAATTCATCTCTTAAATCGATAAAAATCATACCACCTAAGTCTCTGATTTTTTG
The DNA here is from genome assembly GCA_949077355.1 of uncultured Clostridia bacterium. Lineage (GTDB taxonomy): Bacteria > Bacillota > Clostridia > TANB77 > CAG-508 > CAG-269. Next base: position 23,927 of record CARUQW010000013.1, read on the forward strand.
TATCCATCCACTTAATTCTACTACTTCTCCTATGTGATTTCTGTTCAATTCTCCGCATGTTTTAGTTCTGTACATTTTCATTTCCTCCGCTTATTTTTTACTTTCTCTATGTTACCACATTTTAGGATATTTTTCAATAATTTTAATACAAAACAGGATATTTTAACTTTTCATCTATTTTCCAATTTAAGTGTGTAGTAGTACTTCCTTGTGCACTAACCCACTTATTCAGCTTTGTTACCAAATCTCCTTCATAGTCAGATTCTTCTGATGTATCATTCGTATAAGTAAAAAATGTATATTATTGAAACACATCTCTACATAAAATATCTTAGTCCGAAAACTATGAATATTTAAAATAAGACTTGCGATTTTCATTTCTTAATGCTATGATAAAGAAAAATACAAAGGAGAATCATTTCTATGCGTTACGAATTTAACTTTTATGATAGCACAAACCTAAAATCTTATAATTTAAATGAAAGTATGCGATATCAACTAAATATGCTAGATCAATTAGATGTATTTACAAGAAAACATTGTGAAAATGTCGCCAATTTAACTTGTAGATTGTGTGAATATCTTCACTGTAATAAGAAATTCACTGAATATTGCACTATCTGCGCTTATCTACACGATATTGGGAAATTATTCATTCCTGCTAACATTTTACAGAAACCTGGAAAACTAACAGATGAAGAATATAAAATCATGAAAACCCACACTACTATTGGACATCAAATATGTATGAAAGATTTAAAATTAAGGCCTTATGCTGCTGGTGCTTTATATCATCATGAAGCTTTAAATGGAAGTGGTTACCCACAAGGATTAACCAAAAAAGATATTCCATACGAAGGTCAAATCATTCGAGTTGCTGATGAATATGATGCAATCGTTAGTAAAAGGCAATACAAATCACACATTGGAATTTCCGATACACTAAAAATATTAATCGAAAATACAAAACCCAATTCTAATTTAGCAAAATCAGATGCGCTCAGCCAAATTTCTGAAAACACTCGTCTTGGTAAAAACAATCCTATTATTGTAAGAACCTTATTTAAAGTTGTTATTGATGATATCGAATATGAAATTTACTGTACACAACAATATGTTAATGAATTAAAAGAAGAAATAAAGAGATTTGAACAAATAGAACAATATAAAGAAAAAATGGAAAAAGCCAAAAAAGAAAAAGATAAAAATTATTATTATGAAGGTATTAAAATGTTACTACGAAATAATGAGACAATCGAGAATTACACATCTTTTTATGAGCAATATAAAACTGCCTATGACAATAGAAAAGCTATCATTGATAACCTTTATAAAGAAATAAAAGTCATAAAAAAATTAAAAGTTTAAAATAATTTTGGGGACGGAGGGACGTTCTTTAATCCCTCCGTCCCCAAAATCATTTTATTCGTCTAATCCAAAGCTTACTCCCAAAGCATTATTTACTTTATCTATTATTTTTTCATCATCAATATGACCAATTCTTTCTTTTAGTCTACTTTTATCAATGGTCCTAATCTGTTCTGCTAATACTACGGAATTACTTTTTAATCCGCAAGAGTCTGAGTCAATTTCAATATGTGTTGGCAATTTATTTTTTCCCGTTTGAGAAGTGATTGCTGCGGCAATTACAGTAGGACTATATTTATTTCCTAAATCATTTTGTATAATCAAAACTGGCCTAATTCCACCTTGTTCTGAGCCAACTACTGGACTTAAATCTGCATAAAACATATCTCCTCTTTTGATTTGCATTTCCTTCACTCCTATTATTAGTGTATTGTCAAGTATATTTCATGCTATTGTAAATATTAGTGAAAGTAACTAAATGGTCTATTTTAAACTATTTAAATTTACCTCATTATATAATATGTAAATTTTAGTATTTTTGTTAATTTTCTTTACTTCTATTTTTTTGGGTTTACCATTGCTTTTATCAATTGTTAGCGTTTTTTCTTCTTGTTCTTTTTTGGTTGTCATAATAATTTGATTATTTTCTTCTTTCCAATTTGCCTTTTCATCAGATTGATAATCTTTAATAAAATAGCTCAAGTCCAAAATATTATCTGCTACATATTCATAATTTTCAAAAACAGAACTTAAATTTAATTTTGTATTTTCCATTTTTAATTGATTCCCATTTTTGACTATCTTAACTCCTTCAATATTACTTGGTTCCAATACTTCTTGTGATGACATATCCGGATTTTTATATTGTTGCTTTATCACATAATGATTATTATTTTTATTACTTTCTACATCAACTTCTATTACAGCCTCATAAGAACTAATATTTAAAATATAATCTACAATTTCTTGACTACTACTAGTATTTCCAATTTTCAAATTTTTAGCCGTTTTGGTATGAAAAAATGTAAAAAAAGTAATAATTCCTATAAACAATAAAATCACAAATAACACCAATATATTTTTTTTCTTCAAAATATTCCCTCCTATAACACACAATGATAGTAGATATAAAATCTACTACCATTGTATTTTACAGAGTTCTAAAATATTCTTCTATTTTTTGAAGCAATTCTTTTTCTGTTTCAATTTGATTCATACAATTTCTAAATTCACTTGAATTCTTCAAATTTTTCGTATACCATGCAATATGTTTCCTTAATTCTTTAACTGCAATCTCTCCTTTTTCCTTTACTGCTAATTCAATATGTTTTTTCATAACCCCTAATTTTTCTTCCTTTGATGGTTCTGGTAAGTTCTCGCCTGTTTCTAAAAAATGAGTAATTCTTTTAAAAATCCAAGGATTCCCAAAACTTCCTCTTCCAATCATAATTCCATCTACACCTGTTTCTTGAAACATTTTCAATGCTGTTTCTCCATCTATCACATCTCCATTTCCAATAACCGGTATATGAACTGACTGTTTTACTCGTTTTATCATTTCTAAGTCTGCTGTTCCACTATAAAATTCAGAACGGGTTCTTCCATGAATCGTAATTGCCGAAATTCCAGCCTCTTCTGCAATTTTAGCAATTTCTACTGCTACTAAATTATCTTTATCCCAACCTTTTCTATATTTTAACGTTACGGGAACCTTTGAATTTGCAACAACTGCACGCATTACTTTCTCTGCTTGTTCCAAATCCAATAAAAGTTTACTTCCATCACCATTTTTTACCACTTTAGGAGCAGGACATCCCATATTAATATCCACAATATCGGCCATTTGGCTTACATATTTGGCAGCATATCCCATCGTTTCTTCATCACTTCCAAAAATCTGAAAACTAATTGGTCTTTTTTCTCCCTCTGTATTCAACAATCGATTCGTTTTTTTGTCATCATGAAAAATAGCTCTAGAACTAGCCATCTCTGTACATACCATGCCTGGTCCAAATTCTTTGCATATCATTCGAAAAGGCTGGTTCGTTACACCAGCCATCGGAGCTAATATTAAATTATTTTCTAACTCTACATCACCTATTTTTAATTTATGCAAATACATTCTTACTCCTTCAATCCCTATTTTACAAATATCGTTTTCTGTCTTTTACTACTTATATTTAAAATAATTGCTATACAAATAAAGTTAGTAATTAAGGAACTTCCTCCATAGCTAATAAAAGGAAGTGGTACTCCTGTAATTGGTAGCAATCCCATTACCATTCCAATGTTTTCTATCATGTGAAACACAAATATACCAGTTATCCCTGATACAATTAAGGAGCCTGTTTCATCTTTTGCAGTTTTAGCAACATATAGACATTTGGTTATGAGCACAACATACAGTATAATAATTGCTCCTGCTACCATAAATCCCATTTCTTCTCCTATAACAGCATAAATAAAATCTGTTGTTTTTGGATATAAAAATCCTAGTTGTGTCTGATTTCCTTTTAGTAATCCCATTCCTGTTAACCCTCCTGCTCCAATAGCAAGTTTGGATTGAATAATGTTATAACCTGAACCACGTGGATCTGATTCTGGATTTAGAAAGATATCGATTCTCTTTTTGGCATGTTCTGGTAAGATAAAATTATAAATTAAAGGTACAGATACAACGATTAAAATAATAGCACCTAAAATATATTTTTTATCAATTCCAGCTGTTATCAGCATAAATACAGATGCTATCAAAAAGGCTGCTGCTGTCCCATAATCTGGTTGTTTGATAATTAATAAGACAGGAACTGCTAAAATAGCTACTATAATTAGTAAGTTTAATGGTTTATTAATATGATTTTTACCTTTTGCTTGTATTTTGTTAATGGCATAAGCTAGAAACAAAACAACAAATACTTTTGCAAATTCACCTGGTTGAAAAGAAAAAAATCCAATGTCAAACCAACTAGTAGCTCCATTTACTGGTTTTGTAAACAATACTGCCACTAATAACAGGATAAATGCTCCGTAAAAAAACGGAGACATTTTTACAATAGTTTCATAATCAATCAACATGACAATAATTCCTATCACTAAACTCACAATTAGCCATATAAACTGTTTATTAAATTCATCATATTCGGTTTCTTGCGTTGCAGAAAATAAAGCAACTAATCCTATTATACATAGAATAATTGCAATAATTCCAACGGTCCATTCAATATTTTTCAATTCTCTTTTTCTCATTAAATCACTCTTTTACTAATCTATTTTTTGATTTAAGTTCTTCTTTCGTATCTTCATTTTCTTCCTTTACTGTTTCTTCTTGAACTTTTTCTTCCTTTTCTATTTCTACATCTTTACTTTCTTCTTTAGAATTTTGAGATTTTTCCTCTTTTTCTTCTTCTAGTTTTTCCTTATCTTTTATCGTCTTCTTGACAGGCTTCTCTTTTTTGTCCTCTTTCTTTTCTACTTCTTTTTCTTCTTTGCTTTTTTCTTTTGCCTCTACTTTTCTTGCTTCATTTTTAATATTGATAATCGGAATATTAGCATATAAAGCTGGTGCGCCATTGGTTCCATCCTCATTTTCTTTATTGGTAAGTCGTACATCGATAGCCCCTTCATCTACATCTATATATTTTTTTATTACTTCTATAATTTCTTGTTTCATAAGTTCTAAAAAGTCTGCTGAAACATTTGCTCTATCTTGCATTAAAACTAAGTGTAATCTTTCTTTCGCTGCTTCTCTCGAATGATTCACTGTTTTTTCTTCCTTTTTATTAAATTTCTTAAAAAATCTCATTATGTTCTCAAACATTCTTGTTTCTTACCCCCAAATTGCTTATTATTTTTTGAATAATCGTTTTATTTTAGCAAAAAAACCTTTTTCTCTTCCTGGTATAGATACTTCTATTTTTTCTCCTAAAACTCTTTTTGCTATTTCAATATAAGCTTTTCCTGATGGTGCTTTTTTATTTTGAATAACAGGTTCTCCTTTATTTGTTTGTGTAATGATATATTCATCATCTGGCACTACACCAATTAAATCAATTGATAATAGGTCTACAATATCATCCACGTCCATCATTTCACCTTTTCTTACCATATTGGGTCTGATTCGGTTGATAACTAATTCTGGATTTTTGATTTCAGATGATTCTAAAAGTCCTATGATTCTATCGGCATCTCGAATCGCTGATATTTCTGCTGTTGTTACTACAATAGCACGGTTTGCTCCTGCTATGGCATTTTTAAATCCTTGTTCAATTCCAGCTGGACAATCAATTAGTATATAATCAAATTCTTCTTTTAATTTTTCTACTAATTTTCTCATTTGTTCTTCATTTACTGCACTTTTATCTCTTGTTTGTGCTGCAGGTAATAAGTATAATTCTTTAAATCTTTTGTCTTTTATTAAAGCTTGTCTTAATTTACATTTTTCTTCGACAACGTCCACAATATCATATACAATTCTATTTTCTAATCCCATAACAACATCTAAGTTACGTAGTCCAATATCGGTATCAATTAAAACTACTTTTTTGCCTTCTACTGCTAAACTTGAGCCTAAGTTGGCTGTTGTTGTTGTTTTTCCTACTCCACCTTTTCCTGATGTGATTACAATTACTTCTCCCATTTTTCTCCTCCTTAGGATTTTAAATATACTTATCTGAACATTTATATCATATAACGAAAACATTAAAAAGTCAATGAATTATAACAAAAATATTGCCAAATTATTACAAAATTATTACAAGCCTTGGTTTTTATTACGCAAAGAGTATTTTGTTTTTTAGAACAATAGGGCTTGATTAATGTATTTTTCTATACAACAAAAAAACTAAGTATCTTAAATTGGGTTCTATAATAAATGTTGGGGTAGTTAAATAATTACTTCAACATTTTTTAT
>CARUQW010000014.1 GCA_949077355.1 uncultured Clostridia bacterium
TTTATTTACTCTCTCTTAAAACTATTGTTATATGACTTGTTCTTTTTCTAATTCTAACTGCTGAACCTTTTGCAGCTGGTCTAATTCTTTTTAATGTTGGTCCTTGATTTGCATAAATTTCAGCAACATATAATTTTTCATGTTTCATATCATGATTATTTTCAGCATTTGCAATTGCTGATTTTAATAATTTTTCAATTATTTCTGATGATGCTTTTGGTGTAAATTTTACGATAGCTAAAGCTTCATCAACTTCTTTTCCTCTAATTAAATCTGCTACAATTTTCACTTTTCTAGCTGATATTCTAGCATATTTTAGAGTTGCCTTAGCTTCTGTTCTAATTTCTGTTTCTTGCACTTTTCTTACCTCCTTTTGTCTAATGACAGGGGACTCTCTTTTTCCCCTTTGGTATCCTCATTTCGGTTTGAGGAATATCCTCACCCCTTATAAGATTCATTGTTTACCATTTATTTTATTTTTTTGTTTTTTTATCTCCTGCATGACCTTTGAATGTTCTTGTAGGAGCAAATTCACCTAATTTATGACCAATCATTTCTTCTGCTATATAAATTGGAACATGTTTTCTTCCATCATGTACAGCAATTGTATGACCAACCATTTGTGGATATATAGTTGAAGCTCTAGACCATGTCTTTAAAACTTCTTTATTTCCAGATTCATTCATAGCTTCTACTCTTTTAAGTAGTTCAGGTGCTACGTATGGTATTTTCTTGCTTGATCTTGACATTAAATTTTCCTCCTTATTTTCTTCTCTTAACAATAAACTTATTAGATTGTTTCTTTTTATTTCTTGTTTTGTATCCAAGAGCTGGTTTACCCCAAGGTGTCATTGGTCCAGCGTGTCCTACTGGTGCTCTACCTTCACCACCACCATGTGGGTGATCTACTGGGTTCATAACAGATCCTCTAACCGTTGGTCTGATACCCATATGTCTTTTTCTACCAGCTTTACCAATTTTAACATTTTCATGGTCGCTATTTCCGATTACACCAATTGTAGCTCTACATGTTGCTAAAATTAATCTCATTTCTCCTGATGGAAGTCTTACGTGTGCATATTTTCCTTCTTTTGCCATTAATTGTGCACTTTGTCCAGCAGCTTTTACTAATTTTCCACCTTGTTTTGGATTTAATTCGATGTTATGAATTAAAGTACCAACTGGAATTGCGTTGATTGGCATACAGTTTCCTGGTTTAATATCAGCTGTTTCTCCAGATACTACTTTGTCTCCATCTTTCAATCCTTGTGGAGCTAAAATATATGCTTTTTCTCCATCTTCATATTGAATTAATGCAATGTTAGCACTTCTGTTTGGATCATATTCAATTCCCATTACAGTTGCTTCCATATTATCTTTTCTTCTTTTAAAATCTACAATTCTATATTTTTGTCTATTTCCACCACCTTGGTGTCTTACTGTAATTCTACCATATGAGTTTCTTCCTGCATTTTTCTTTTTCTTTGCTAATAAAGATTTTTCAGGAGTTTTCTTTGTGATTTCTGCAAAATCTGAAACTGTCATATTTCTTCTTGATGGTGTGTATGGTTTGAAGTGTTTCATTCCCATTTCGTTTCTCCTTTCTCGAATTTATGAAAAACTTCGTCTTACGTCGTCAAACTTCACAAATATTTCTTCGATATACTTTTGTATTATCTCATCAATATTTGCTCGTTTTTCTAGTAATACTCGTTTTTGCTAAATTCTCTACTCTACTTAACTATTTTTAGAGTAGTTGCGGATTTTTTCCTGCTCCGCATAACAGATATTCTTTCTTTTCCTGGTATTTTCCAGATAATTTTTATTTTTATATGTTTCGCTATAAAATTGATTAAAAGTAGTAAGATATGCTTTTTTGTGAGTTAATCAAGACGAAGTCGTACGTAAGTACGTCGAGATTTGATTAACGAAACGAAAAAGTTTAGATTGCTGCTTTTAATCGATTTTTTTTATGCTCCCATAAATTCATCAATCGAATCCTTGTACTTCTTAGAAACTTTAGTTGTCTTTCCACCTTTTGCTAGATAAGATGTTTCTTCTGGATTTGTATCAATTGTAACAATTGCTTTTTTCCAATCAGAAGTTTTACCTACATGGTATCCAACTCTTTTCTTTTTACCATTTACATTCATAGTATTTACTTTTAATACTTTTACTTCAAAAAGTTTTTCAACAGCTTTTGCTATTTCAACTTTTGTTGCTTTTTTATTTACTTCGAAGGTGTATTTTCCTTCTTGTAATTGGTCGTTACTCTTTTCTGTAACGATTGGTGCTATAATTATATCTTCTGGTTTCATTTAAGCGTACACCTCCTCTAATTTTTTAACAGTGTCAACTGATAAAATTAGATTTGTATATTTTAATAAATCAAATACATTAATATTGTTTGCAGTAATTGTTTTTACCCCTTCAATATTTCTTGATGACATCAATACATTTTTGTTGTTTTCTGGAAGAACGATTAATGTTTTTCCTTCTACTTTTAAATCAACTAATGCTTTTGCCATTGTTTTTGTTTTAATTTCTTTTACTTCTAATTTATCTACTACTGTTAATTCTTTTTCTAATACTTTAGAACTTAAGATTGATTTAATTGCCAATCTTCTTTCTTTTTTATTAACGGTATATCTATATGAACGAGGTTTTGGTCCTAAAGCAATACCACCTTTAATCCATTGTGGGCTTCTTGTTGACCCTTGTCTTGCTCTACCTGTTCCTTTTTGTCTCCATGGTTTTCTACCACCACCAGAAACTTCTGCTCTTGTTTTTGTACTTTGTGTACCTTGTCTTTGATTAGCTAAATAATTTACAAGTACACTATGTACAATGTTTTCATTTGGTTCAATTCCAAATACACTTTCAGCTAATTCTATATCACTTACTTTCTTACCTTTTAAATCGTATACGTCTACTTTTGGCATCTTTTTTCCTCCTTCCTCTATTTAGTAGCCTTTACAGCTGATTTTACTTTTAGGATAGCTCCTTTTGGTCCTGGAACGCTTCCTTTTACTAAGATTACGTTTTTATCCATATCTACTCTTACAACATCTAAGTTTTGGATTGTAATAGTAACTTTTCCCATATGTCCTGGTAATTTTTTACCTTTAAATACTCTACCTGGTGTTGATGTTGATCCCATTGAACCTGGTCTTCTGTGATACATAGATCCATGTCCCATTGGTCCTCTGTGTTGTCCATGTCTTTTGATAACACCTTGGAATCCTTTTCCTTTTGATGTTCCTTGAACATCTACTTTTTCTCCAGTTTCAAAAATGTCTACTTTTACTTCGTCTCCTACTTTGTAATTTGCTACATTTTCTAATCTGAATTCTCTTAAATGTTTTTTGTTAGCAAGTTTTGCTTTTGCAAAATGTCCTGCTTCTGGTTTATTAATATGTTTATCTTTTACTTCTCCATATCCTAATTGGACAGCGTCATATCCATCAGTTTCTACTGTTTTTACTTGTGCTACTATGTTTCCTTCTGTTTCGATTACAGTTACTGGGATTACGTTTCCTTTTTCGTCGAAGATTTGTGTCATACCGATTTTTTTTCCGATAATTCCTTTTTTCATTTTTTTCTTTCCTCCTAACTATTGGCTGAAACAATTAATTGATATTTCAGCTTGGTTTTTGCTGTGGCTGTTAAAACTTGTTTGTTACAGCGTCAGTATGCAAATGCATTAAGCATTTGTATTCCTAATAAAATAAATGTCTTATAATTTTATCTCAATATCAACACCAGCTGGTAATTCTAATTTCATTAGACTGTCAACTGTTTTTTGTGTTGGATAAAGAATATCGATTACTCTTTTATGTGTTCTCATTTCAAATTGTTCTCTTGAATCTTTGTATTTGTGTGGAGAACGTAAGATTGTTACGATTTCTTTTTGTGTTGGTAATGGAATAGGACCTGAAACCTTTGCTCCTGTTTTCTTAGCAGTATCTACTATCTTTTCAGCAGACTGATCTAAAACTACATGGTCATAAGCTTTTAGTCTTATTCTAATTTTCTCACTTGTTGCTATTGTGTTTGCCATTGTAATTTTCCCTCCTTCTTTTTTTGTTTTCTTTTTCGGCTTTTGCCGGAGATAGCTTGGTTTGCTATCAAAATTACCTTGGCAAGTTAAAACGTACTCTGGTGTTTTGAATGTCACCTTTATAAAAACCCAAAAATCGCATGATAATTTTGGGATAAGTACATTTTCTTACCGCCTGGTCTTTGCCATAACATACTCCACCAAAGTTCCCTCCATTCTACATTTCCGTAAGAATGTAGCCACATTTGGCTTCAACGCTCATTGATTCATGCTTATCTATTATACAACGCTTGCAGCCGTATGTCAACAGATTTTTACAATTTTATTGACTTTTTCATGATTTGTATTCAAATCCACCCTAACAAGCAAAAGAGTCTTTTAATAAAAGGCTCTTTTACTATTGTTTATGAATTTTCTTCAATAATTTTATCAATGGAACTTTCTCTCATTTCTCTAATTAATTTACAACTATTGTTTAACTTTTCTTGCTCATAATCATTTAAATTCAATTCAATTAATTCCCTTACTCCTTTGGCATTAATAATTGCTGGTACACCAATAAAAATATCCTCTTGACCATATTGATTTTTTAAATAAGTAGAAACCGTTAAAATTGAATTTTCGTTATCCAAAATTGCTCTAACCAATCGATTCAACGCCATTCCAATTCCATAATAAGTAGCTTTTTTCTTATTGATTATCTCATAAGCAGCATTTACTACTCCTTCATGTATTTTCTTTAAATCTTCCATTGGATGTTTTCCATCTTTCATAATATCTTTTACTTTTTTACATCCAACATAAGCATGTTCCCATGGAACAAAAGAAGAATCTCCGTGTTCTCCCATAATATAAGCATGAACATTTTTACTCGATACTTTTAAATAATCTGCCATCAAATAACGAAGTCTAGCTGTGTCCAATACTGTTCCTGAACCAATTACCTTATTTTTTGGTAGCCCTGACACTTTCCAAACTACATAAGCCATCAAATCCACTGGATTGCTTGCCACTATAATAATACCATCAAATCCACTTGCCATAATAGATTTTGTTATTTGTTTCATAATTTTAGTATTTACTTCTGCTAATTCTAGTCTGGTTTGTCCTGGTTTTTGCGCTACACCTGCTGTTATAACAACAATTTGCGCATCTTTACATTCTTCGTAATCTCCTGCTTTAATCACCATTTTTTGTGGCGCATATGGCAAACCATGGGATAAATCCATTTCCTCTCCTATGGTTTTTTCTTTATCAATATCAATTAAAACAAGTTCTTCAATTCCTCCTCTATTTAACATCGAATAAGCCATACTCATTCCAACAAATCCTGTTCCTACTAAAACCACTTTTCCTTTTTTCATTATACAATACTCCCTTCTTCCCCTATTTTTTCACTTTTCCTGATTATTATACTACAACTCTTTTCAAAAGAAAAGAGAAAAGAGAGCATTACGCTCTCTTTTCTTCTTTTATTCTGTTTCTTTCATCTAAATATATTTTTTCCGAATTCAATTCCCCAGCAAAATTAATGTCATGTGTAATTGCTATAACAATTGCCTGATTGTCCCTTTGATAGTCTTTTAAAATATTAGCTATATTTCTCATATTCTGACTATCCAAAGCTGAGGTTGGTTCATCTAACAACCATACTTTAGGCTTTAGTGCCAATCCAACCGCAAAACTTAATCGCTGGCTTTGTCCACCAGATATTTCACTATTGAACTCTCCCGTCTTCTTCTTGGCATGCTCTTGCAATCCTACCAATTTCAAAATCTGCATTGCCTCGTGCTTTTCCTTAGCAGTAATTTTAATTTTTCTAGCTTTATATGCCATTAATACATTTTTTAATACATTACACCAAGGAAAATCAGCATAATGCTGATGAAGCATATAGATATCTGGATTTGCACTTTTTACAGGTTTACCATCTAATAAGATTCTTCCTGTATCATGTTCTTTTATTCCTGCAATTGTCCGCATTAATGTAGTTTTTCCACAGCCTGATTCTCCCATTAATGTATAAATACCTGGAACAAATCTCTTGGAAAAATTCTTATAAATAATATTCGGTTCTGCATTATCTTGCTGATAAGATATTGTTAAGTTCTGTAAAATCAACTCACTCATTTTTATACCTCCATGCAAACTTCTTTCTAATTATAAACTTACCAATTTTGTCAAATGCAATATTGATAAAAATAATAGTAATCAGAGCCGCAAATACCATCTTCGTATTCCCTCGTGCACTTCCAATATACATTAAATGCCCAAGACCTAAATTAGCATTTGTAATTTCTGCAATAATTACATAGGTCCATCCCACTCCATATAAAGAAATGAAATTTCTTAATAATTCTGGCATCGTATATGGTATTACCACACTTCCTATTACTCTTATTTTTGAAAATCCCATTGTTGTTGCTGTCTCTATAACTCTTTTATCTACATCTTCAAATTCATTTACGACAATTGGAAGATATTGCAAAAATACAGCGATGAAAATCAAAGCAATTTTCATATCTTCGCCAATTCCTATAAAAAGCATCAACAACGGAGAAAATGCTGTAATTGGTATATACCTCAAAAAATTAATAATTGGACTAACCAAATAGTTTACTACTAAAACATTAGCAATTACCAATCCTAATGGTATTGTAATAAAACCTGCCATAAAGACTGCAATTGTTATTCTTTTAAAAGAAGCCTGAGCATGTAATAACAGACTCCCTTTTAATAATACTAGTAGCATTTTCATCGTTTCTAATGGGCTTGGTATAAATAATGAATTATCCACTATTACACTAGATATCTGCCACAGAATAATAACAGATAAAAAAACTAAAACTGAAATAATCCGTTTTAACATTTTTTCCATATTTTCTACCCTTTCTAAAAATGGCGGCTCAAAATTTGAGCCGCCTTTACAAGTTACTGTCCACTCTTGAAGAACATGTCCGTCCTTCGATTCTGGATTCGACCTTCTTCGGTATCATTGGTTGCTAACGGATTGCTAGCGCCATTTCCTATCACAATAAATCGTTTTGCATCGATTCCTTGTGCTTCCAAGTATAAAGCTACTGCTCTTGCTCTTTCTTCTGAAAGTTCTTTACCACTATCTGGACCACCGCCAATATCGGCCGTATTGCCTTCAACCTGAATATAGATACCATTCAAATTCTTAGCAATCTCTGCAAATTCATTCAATGGCTTATAACTGTCCGGCTGAATCACTGCTGAATCGCCACCAAAGTTGATAGTCAATCTCTTAGTAAGTAAAGCTTCCGTATTCGGCTTTTCCTCTGCAACCTTTTTCTCTTCTTCTGTAAATACAACTACTTCCTCTTCTTCCAAATCTTTGTATTTATCCGAAAGAGCCTGCATGTATTTACTATCAAAAGCATTCTCAGCATCATTTGGATTTGCTTTTTCGCCAATGGAAATCCAAATCGCACTCATATCTGAAAACATGGTTATTGCTTCATCTGTCAACAAGGACATATTCTGCTGCCATGTTGCAAGTTTAGCACCTTCTGCCATACCGATAATATTTTCCTCTGTTTCTTCCTTAAACAAAGGCATTTCTCTAACCGCATTAAAATCAGTCATATACATCTCTGAAGCCTCTAATGCTCCATCGATTAATTTTTCGATTTCTTCTTCATGCCCAGCCAAGAAATCTTCTCGGAATAACAATCCATCTAAAATTAGATTCGTTGCTTCTCTTGTACTAAACAATGCTCCTGCACCAGCAGTGTCTTGCGCCTGTGTCAAGTAAGGTTCCCATGTTGCCGCCGCATCAACTTCTCCTGAAAAGAATACTTTTGCAGCATCATCTGGTGTTTCTACCAGAACATAGTTATTCCTTATCTGCTTTTTGACATCTTCTGACAAATCGCTGGCCTCAAGTAACCATTCAACCAATGTCTGTGCTTCCGAAAACTCTGGAATCGCAATTTTTTTACCAGCCAAGTCCTCAACGCTCTTAATATCTGATGTTGCAATAATTCCGTCACCACCATTACTAAAATTAGTAACATATACCATCTTCACAGGTAAATTGGAATCTTTGAATTTCTGATTTAAGAATGCATATCGATTAACGGTATATCCAGCCCCCTGGCTGTCTCCTTTAATCAACATGTTGGAACTTGCAACGGCATCGTTAGATATTACATACTCGACATTAATTCCATTTTTATCATTAATGGAATTTTTACGTGTCTTTAAGCCGCCGTTGGCATCCAGTAAACTCTTCCAACCAATCCACTCGTCCAGCGTTATGGTTATTGTGTCATCTGGATCTGACTTAACTACTTTTTCGACTTTGCTGTTTTTCGTTGTTCCGGTCACCTTATCGCTGTCTGAACGCTGTTCTTTAATTTTCGGCCAAACAAAAGCATACAAGCTGCCGCCTACTACGAAAACCACCAACAAAATAATAATTGCTACCATTGTTTTTCCTAATGCGTTTAATTTCCGTCCCTTCATAGTTTAGGTCTCCTTTTCTTGGAATCTTTATTTACTAGTTTCATTTCCTAACAGACTCTCGATATACTCATCTGTTAAGTATTCGTTCTCCCGTTTTTCCGCAGCAATCTTTTTCGCTTCATAAGATGTTTCCCAGGATGCTTTCGCTCCCATTCCCATCTTTTCCTGTTCGTCGGCATAATCACTAAACTGATTTAATACTCGATCAATATCAGTCGAGATTCTGCTTTCGTCAAATTGCGAATAAATCTCTTGTGCCGCTTTTCCTGCTTCAGCTTTTGCTATGTCTTCCCGTTTTCGTCTTTCAACCTGACTAATTGCTGACTTAGCACGATTTCTTATATCTTCTCGAGATTTCATTGCTTCTTCAAAAACCGGAACATTGTTTTGTCTGACTTCCAATTCTCCCTTAACTGCTAATGCTTCTTCGGCATACATTCTCGCATCATCAATATTTCCATGCTTTCTAGACGATACGATAAAGCCATTTAATTTTTCTAATTCCTTTTCCAACATTTTAATTTTCTTTTCGTTGGAAATTTTTTCGCCAGCTGCCTTCCGATAAGCATCATCTGCTTTTCGATAGCTATCCTGAAGCCTAGCAATTTTTTCATCGAAGTATTCAGCCACAACCTTTGGGTTTTTATTTGCTTCTGTAAACAAAGAATTGATTACAGCTTTTGCAAACATCCGCCCCTTTTTGGTAAAAATCAACACCAAAAAGATGATTCCTAAAACTACTGCCGCCACAACTAACAAAAATTCAAAAATTCCCATACTGTCCTCCTACTCTATCGTTGCTAAAATGTTTTTGATTTCGTCGATTTTCTGAGCCTTCAACAAATTGAAGTTTCTCAAAAGCTCTTCTGCCTCTAACTTTTTAGAACGATTTTCCTGAATCTGATTTTCTGCTTCTTTGATTGCTTTTTCAAAGCTTTCTACATCTTCTTTTACTTTCTCCGATAATCGGCTCTGCATAGAATCTAACAAATGAATTCTCGTTTCTGCATCTGCCTGAATATCCTGGATTGAGATATTGGTTACTTCTAAAACACCTAAGATGGCATCTTTTGGCGTTCCTGTTGGAAGCTTTTCTACAATATCCCGTAATTTGTAGACGGTTGTGCTTTTTTCTTCCAATTGCGCTAAAGCTTTTTCAATGAGTTCCTCAGCACCCTTGTCCGAAACTTTGACGGTTTCTAAATTCTCGGTATGCGAAGTTTCTTTTTCGCTTTTTGATACCTTCTGGTCTCCTCCTTCCTCTTTTGGTTTTTCTTCTGGTTCATAGAACTTGTCCATAAATCCAAAAATATTCCCCATGTGGATACCTCCTTGTAATTTTTGGCATCTTTTCATAAAAAGATACTTATTACATTGTTGCGACACTGATGATATCACATTTACATAACTTTGTCAACAATAAAGTTATTATTTTCACTTTTTATGTATTCTTTTTTTATGCCGTAAAATAATAACTACACTTTACTTTTTTTGTAAGCTATGATATAATTCAAAAAAACAGAGTAAGGAGTGCTATTGAATATGAGTTCAAATTCAGATAATGCTACTACTTTGGCTGAAAATAAGGTATTAATCTTATACATATTAAATCTAATTGATGGAGAATTTAGACAAGATGATTTATTCAAAATTATCACTTCCATCAACAATATTAATTACTTTTATTTTAAACAAGTATTAACCGATTTAATCGATTCCAATTTAGTAGGCAGTTATACAAAAGAAGAAGAACCAGTTATCAGAATTACTTCTGAGGGAAAAAACGCATATATTCTTACCAAAGATGTATTACCAGGAATTATGAAATTAAAAGCAGATAACATTTTCGCCAAAGAATTCCCTATGATTGAAGAGGAATCTTCCATTATTGCGGAATTTATTCCAAAAAGCGAAAACGAATATACCATTAAATGTAAAATTATTGAAAATAACGAAACCTTATTTGAAGTAAAAACATTTGCTGGCTCTCGTGATAGAGCCAAACGTATTGTAGATAATTGGAAACAAAATGCTACTTCTATTTATCCACAAATGTTAAACTTATTATTACAAGACTATTCTTCTGATAATATCCAAAAAAATTAGAAAAAATCAGGATTACTTTTAATGTTGTCCTGATTTTTATATTTTTCTGTTTTACGAAAAAATCAAACTTAATGCAGCAATAATTATTGTTTTATACATAACTTGCATAAAAAACATATAATTAATACATTTTATTCCTATGGCATTTATTTTATCAAATCCTGCTACTAATTTTTGAATTTCTTCTGCTGAAGATATTTGCTTTTCTTCCATATATTCTTTTGCTAAATATCTTGCTTTTATCATAGCATCATTTTCCAAAAAGATTCTTACCATATAATAAATCATACTAAATATTAAAAAGATTACTAAAAACATCATTTTATATGGTAACATTTTTAATATTAGCAAAAGAAATATAGCCACGAAATAAATTAAATACAAATTAGAAAAAATAAAATTAAATAATAATAATTTTCTATTTTGAATAGAATGCAAACACTCATGAGCAATCGTTTGAATTCTTGTATAGCTTTTTTGAATATTAGCAATAGAAATTTTATCAGTTATGGCAATATATAAACTTGCTTCCGTTTCTGGATTTTCTTCTATTTTAACCTTTTCATTTCCTAGTTTTTTAAGATAATCTTTGCACATTTCAACATTACTCGGATATTTTTTTGCCAACTTATCTAATTCTTTATCTTCTCCTATTTGTTTTAATTCCTTCTTATTATAATCAAAAATATATTTTAGTCCTACAACACTAATTAAAGCAATTATACCTACTATTATAAATTCCATTTTATTACTCCTATCTTTTATTTATCGCAACAATCGAAAGTTGCTTAAAATTATCTGAATTATTTCTTTTTTTTTCATTTAATTGTTCGTCCACGAAAAAAGTTGATAATAAAAATCTCATCTTACTATCAACCTTATACAATCCCCAATATTTTATTATTGCATTACATCTCTAATTGCCTCACCAATTATCTTGTTCACATCTGCAATTACAATGTTAAACTTCGTTTCTGCTTCGAAAAACTTTTTAGCATCATCAATTTCAATCAATTCTGCATACAAATTTTGCACTTCTTTAAATTTTTCTTCATCCTGTTTTCCTGTTTGCATTACTTCCAATTGTGTTTCATATCTTTTTTGTTCAAACTGAGCCATTTTTTCTTTTAAATTAGAATTCAAATTCAAAGCTTGTTTTGCCATTTTATAGTTCACATATTCTTCTGATTGTTTAATTTCTTGTGCTAATCGATTTGCTGTATCATAAATATTCATTTTTCTACTTCCTTTCTTTTAGACATCAAAAGGGATTTTAAGGAACGTCCCTACATTCCCTCTTCTAAGACCACATCTGCATCTGTTGGGCAGATATTAACAAATGTATTTCCATCATTTACTTTAATTTCGTTTCCTTCCATATCTTGGTATACAGTTTGCTCATCTCTCTCATTTTTAATACATTTTATTTTGATTGCTCTTCCATTTGTAATATAATAACCATCAAATGTTCCTATATTTTTAATTCCTTGTCTTCCCTTATTTTCAACATCTGATAATGTATAGTTATCACAGAATGTTACAATAATATTTTTAGTTGTTATGATTTCCTTTGTATCCCAATCCGTCTGTTCTTTTCCTCTGGCTAGTCTTTTATAGACTTTATTTTCTTCATCATAGATATATTTTACAGTTTGTAATTTAGAATGTGGTATCGTTACACTAATAGCTTGTTGCCCTTCTTCTAAGTTCACTTCATCTGTTACATAGTTTAACACACTTTCTTTGTTGGATGTCATTTTAAATTTTTTGTTTTTAGCAGATTCGATTAATTTACTCATACTCGTTATTGCATTATGTGGTGCCGCCTTGTCTTTTACCCTTTTAAAGGTTGTTCCATCTTCTGCTATACCATCAATTTCATTCATACTATATCTTTTAATATCACTTGCAGCTTGTGGGCTCTCTCCAAAGTGAGTATAGATTGCATCATTTTCCATTGCATAGTCAAGGAAATAATGTCTTGCACTTCTTACTGGTCCAATTTTCTCTACATCTACGCCTTTGAATAATGCCATTAATCTAGTCTCTCCACCTTCGACAACAATTTCATAAATCATATATGCTTTTTGTAATCCAGCTTGTGGCCAAGCATCACTATGATTGTCAATCATGACCGCAATTGGTCTATCATTTCCTTTAAAAATTTCAACTTGTTTTTCATCAATTGGTGCTGTTATTACATTATCTTCTTCTGATACATTTACTTCTTCTTTTTCTTTATCTTTTATAATTTTATAGGCTAATACACCTCCTGAAGCAATAATTAAAATAATTAAGATAATAACTAATATCTTGGTTCCACTTTTTTTAGGATTGCTTCTTTTTCCTCTCATTTGTATTTCCTCCTTTTATTCTCGATTAATCTTTAGGTCTGCTAATATTTTTTCTTCTTTTGGTCTCATTTTTATTTTATCTGCTTCTTCTATATGATCATACCCCATTAGATGATAAAATCCATGCACTAGCATATAGCTCATTTCTCTTTCAAAACTATGCTCATATTCTTTTGCTTGTTCTTTTACTCTTTCAATCGAAATAATAATGTCTCCTAACACATCTTCATGCTGGAAATCGTTTTTTCTTATTTTTTCTTCTAACTCGTCCTTTTCAAACATAGGAAAAGAAAGTACATCAGTTTCCTTATCTATTCCTCTGTACTCCTTGTTGATTTTTTGTATATTTTTAGGAGTTGTTAATGTAATGGTAATTGATAATTTTGCATTTTCTAATCTTTCTTCTTTAAAACATTGTGTTAGTACTTTCTTTATTATTATTTCATATTCTTTTTTTTCTTCTATTTCTTGATATATTATCTCATACATATTTATGCAACTTCCTTAACTTTTATGTATTTTCCTTCTGATTTAAAAGAATTTTTTATTTGTCTCATTGCTTCATAGTCTACTAGTTTTCTTTTATAATAAGTTAAAATTTTAGAATAATCTGTTTTTCCAGTTCTTAATTTTTTAATATCATTTTTAATAAATAATATTTCTTTTTGTTTAATATATTCTATAAAATCTGTTTCTTTCAATTTCGTAATTTCTTTATATTGATTCCAAAAAGTTTTATATTCATTTCTTGCTTTTTGTGTATCCCAATATACTTTTGTAGATAATAATTTGATATTGTAGTCTTCTATTAAATTGATTAACATTGAATAAGCTCTTTCTCTCTTAGCTGCCATTTTTGTATCTTGTACTAATACTCTTGCATCTTTTAATAATTTTTCATAACATTGTTCTGCCACAATTAATGGTAAACTATGGGTAAATAATTTTCTACTAATTCCTAATAAAACCATATTTTTTTCAATATTATCTCTTGTATCTAATTTTCCCACTTCATAAGATTCGTATCTCTCGTATTCTGTTACTACATTTTTTACACTTTCATCATAGTTCGTTTCTATTTTTAAAGATAAAATATTTTGAATATATTCTTCTAATGTATAAAATATCTTTGTATAAATCCATTCTTTCGAAGAATCATAGTTATTTGTATTGTCTGCCACTTTAATCGAATAATTTTTTAAAATTGCTTTGTATAAAGAATCCATTTTGGCTATATAAAACTGGTGATATCTTTCTAATAATTTTTCTTTATTTTCGATTCTAATTCCTTCATAGTCTAATTCGATTAAATATTTTTGTTTTCTATATTTGTATTCGATATATTCATTTTCTTTTAAACTTGTTACTTCATAGTACTTTGATAACGCATTTTTTTCAAATTCAGATGCTGTATTATTTTTTACTTTTTTATAAATCGAATCCATTACATATTTATCAAGCGCACTTAAATAAGCTTCATAGGCTGCATCGTATTTTTTTTCCATTTCATCATTGTCATAATTTTCACTATCTAATCTATAATTTTCAAAAGCTCTGATCACATTGTTTCTTTTCATAGAAATTAACATGCCATTAATTCCTATTTTAGTTGGTATTAAAATTCTTGTTAATGTACTTGTTATTTTATTAAAAAAGGTTTTATCGGTTCCTGTTATTCTAAGGCTTCTTTCTTCCATTTAACTCCTCTTTCCTTCTGAAAGTTTCACTTGTTTAAACTCTTCAAACATTGGTGCTTTCAAAATACAATCTTTTCATTCGTCCCTATATTTTCTAAAACTTCATATGTAACATAAACATCAATACTTCCATCTTTTTCATAGGTATTAATATTTTTGCCTACAATCGATTCCTTATTTTCAATTTCTTTTTCTAATTCCTCTTGTAATTGTTGTATGCCTAAGTCTTTAGCCTCTTCTTTTTCATATATTTTTTGTTCTTTTTCTAACTCTTTATAGGTTGTTTTTAAAATTGAAATTGGCAAGTAAAAGTCCGAAAATAACTTCATTTTGTTTTCCATTTCTATTGTATCATAAATTTCAAATTTTGAAACCCCTTTATGCAAATTTATTTTAAAATTATTAAATTTTATTGTATATTGGTTTTCAATATTTCCTGTTTCTTTTGTTTCCGTAGTATTATATGGCATATTTTTATATTTTGTATACCATACTTTAGCTTGAATTTCTCCTTTTGCATGGACATATCGAATCCCTGTATATTTTCCTTCCATCCATCCATTAATCAAAGTATCTCCTACATTCACAGTATCTCCTACTTTTACATTTGCAGTTCCCGTTTGTGCATTAATTTTTGTAATACTTCCTACCTTATCTGAAATAATACTACAATACTCTTCATCATTTATAATTTCTGGCTTTTCATCTGCTTTTACTACTCTTACAATAGCATTTGTACCTTTCAATTCAATTCCCATCCATGCAATATCTTTTCTTTGCAATCGAATTTTATTGATAATTTCTTTCGTATTAATTTTAGCCTTCCATTCTCCCGTTTTTAAGCCTGCCTCTTCTACGTCTTTCAAAATGTTTTCCAATTCCTGTCCATTTTCTTCCGTGATTTCCACATTCCATACAAAATTTGAGGATATGATTGTTAATATTATTATAACAAATAACAAAATAAAAAATATTTTTCTTTTTTGATATCGATGTATCAAAAAAGGAAGTCCCCTTTTGGTCTTTATTTTTACTTTGCATCTTGTCTTTTTGGCAATTTTACAAACTTCTTTAAAATCACGAATTCCAACTCTAAAATCAAGTTGAACGTCTTTACATCTTTTTAAATGCCAAATCATAATTTTATTATTTCGGCACATATTAATAAATCGTTCAATATAATAGCCTTCTATAGTAAGTCCTAAATAGCCAAATATATACCCAATTAATATCTTTATAATCATTTAGTCAACTATCCTTTCAATATCCATACTTTCAATTTTTCCTGTTACCTTAATATCATCATTTGTCATATTTTCTAGATTTAAGTTAAACCCATTAATATTAATAATCCCAATATGTGTATTAATTCTAACAAAAAATTCTTCATATTCTAATATACCTTTAAAATTCTCAATAACCATCTCATCAAATCCCGTTATCATTATTTTAGGAATATCCGAACAAACTTCTTTGGGCATTTCTAATATTCTATCTAATTTATTGTAATTTCTTTTTTTCATAATAGTTGTAATCCTTTCTTGTGCAATTGGGGACGTTTCCTTTTTCACATGGTATGCAATTAGGGACACATCTTTGGATAATCAAATATTTTCTATTGTTATATCTTATTTTTTATAAGAATAACGAATGCAAATGAAAATATTTAGAAATAATTGGAGATGGGTTCCTAATTGCATACCATGTGAAAAAGGAAACGTCCCCAATTGCACCTATTCAAATTCATCTAATGATTTAAACTCGTATCCTCTATTTTTTGCTTCTTTGATAACCTCATCCAATATATTGGTATTTGTTTTTGAATTGCCATGTAACAGCATAATTTCTCCATTATGCAAATTGTCTAATATCTTCTTTTTAGAATTGTTTTCATCTGGTTGCTTATCTTCATTCCAGTCTTCATAAGCGAATGACCACATTACTGTTGTATATCCTAATTGATTGGTTGCTTGTAAACTACTTTGACTAAATTCACCCTTTGGTGGTCTTATATATTTCATCTCGTAATTGAATTTTTCTTGCATTACTTGATGTAAGTCCATTACTTCTGTTCTAATTTTGTCTTCCTTTAATTCTGGCATACTTTTATGATTTACAGTATGATTTCCTATTATATGACCTTCTTCTATCATTTGTTTTACCAAATCTGGTTGTGTATTAACATAGTGTGCTGTAATAAAAAAAGTAGCTTTTACTTGATTTTCTTTTAAAGTGTTTAATAATTGTGGTGTATAACCAGCTTCGTATCCTTCATCAAAAGTTAAATAAATATTTTTCTTTTCTTTATCCCCCAAACAAATGCCTTTATTTTCTTCCAATACTTTTTTATTATTACTTCCTACATCTGGCTGTTCATGATTATCATTTCTTTTTATTCCCCATCCTATTTTTCGGTTGTTTAATATTTCTGCATTTGTCATGATTTCTGCTTTTTCTCTTTGCATTGAAATAATACTTAAAGAAAATATAATCATAATTAAAATTCCCATGATTCCATATTTTATATTCTTCATAACTCTCCTCCAATTTTTTTCCTATTACATATATATTGAAAAATTTAAAAGATAGAACAACTTATAAATTTGTTTATCTAATCCTAATTTTATATGTTTTTTTTACTTGATTAATTCGTTGTAACAGACATGAAATCACTTTAAAATACTAGTAATATGAATTGTTTTACTAGATTGGATAATTTTGTAAATTACTATTGACAAGTTCAAGTTTTTAGATTATATTGTTATTATGTTTGGAAAAATAAGGTAATTTGATACATTTTGTCAGATTTTACCTCTTTATTTTTTTTAACGATTTTATTAAAGGGAGATGTACTATGTTAAATTTCATAATTTGTGATGACAATCTAAATTTATTGGATCGACTAGGCAAAATGTTAGAAACTATATTTTCGAAAAACAATTATGATGCTTCTGTCGTTTTCAAATCTGACAATGCAGATGATATACTAAATTACGTTGATAGTAATACCGTTGATGTTGTGATGCTAGATATTAATCTAAAGTCTAATAAAAGTGGTTTAGAGTTAGCAGAAGAAATTCGAAAAAAGAAGAGAAATCCTTATATTATTTTTACGACTGGACATTTGGAATATGCTATGATTGCTTACAAATATAAAACTTTTGATTACCTCCCTAAACCTATCGTTTATGAAAGATTAGAAGAAACGATTAAACGTTTATTTGAAGACGCTAATGAGCTAAGCAAATCTTATCTTAAGATTGATAATAAAAACACAATTATTGATGAAGCTGAAGTTCACTATATAAAAAGAGATGGTATGAAATTAGTTTTTCATACTTCTTCTCGTGATTATGATACTTACAGTTCTTTTAATAAATTTCAAGAAAAATTACCTAATACTTATGTAAGATGTCATAAATCTTATATTGCTAATTTGAATCAAATTAGGGATGTTGAACCGGTTTCTGGTATTATTACTTTTACAGATGGCGGTACTTGTGATATTGGACCTAAGTACAAAAGAGAGTTTATGGAGGTTTTTAAAAATTATGGAAGTTTTTAATTTTATTTGGACGGTGTTGACTACACCAAATGAGTTTAATAGGAATTTATTTATTATACCCTGTACTTTTATAGAATCCTTTATTCTCATGAACTTATTCTTACTTATATTAAATATTTCTAGTAAAAGAAATATTAAAATTTTATATGTTTCTATTTTTTCTTTAATTATGATTGGTACAAATTTCTTAATCCCCAGTCCTTTTAATGTATTCATAAACTATTTGTCTGCTTTCATTCTTATGTTGATACTTTTCAAGGCCTCTCCTTTTAAAGCACTAATATCATTGGTATCTTCTTTGGCAATTTTCGGCATTATTTCATCTTTGATATTAAATCCATATATTACGCTACTTAATATTAATGCTGAACAACTTTCTACCATCCCGATTTATAATATTGGATTTTTGTTAACAATCTATACTATTGATTTTATATTAATTATAATTCTAAAACATAGAAATATAAAATTCAATTTATTGGAAGATATTGATACTAAAAATAAAAGTATAATTTTCCTTAATTTCATTTTTGGTATCTTTACTTTAGGTGTTCAAGTCGCCATCACTGTGTATTATATAGATAAATTACCTCTTATTATAACCTTTTTAAGCTGCATATCTTTATTAGCTTATTTTGGAATTAGTGTTTATAGTTTAACAAAAGTAATGAAACTAACATTAACGACAAGAAAATTAGAAAGCGCAGAAGAATATAATAAAACTTTACATATTTTACATGATAATGTACGTGGTTTTAAACATGATTTTGACAACATTGTTACAACCATTGGAGGATACATAAGAACAAATGATATGGAAGGCTTAAAAAATTACTATTTACAATTAGAAGATGATTGTCAACGAGTAAACAATCTATATTTACTAAATCCCGAAATCATTAATAATCCTCGGTATCTACAATCTGCTTACCAGTAAATATCATGAAGCTGAATCCAAAGATATTAAAGTAAATATGACATTTTTATTAGATTTAAGTACCTTGAATATGAAAATCTATGAATTTGCAAGAATATTAGGTATTTTATTAGACAATGCAATTGAAGCAAGTGAAGAATGTAATGAAAAAATTATTAATATTACCTTTAGAAACGATACTCGAAATAATAGACAAATCATTTCAATTGAAAATACTTATCCAAACAAAGAAATTGATACTGAGAAAATATTTGAAAAAGGCGTTTCTGAAAAAGAAAATCATACTGGATTAGGATTATGGGAAGTTCGCAAAATTATCAAGAAAAATAATAATTCTAACTTATTCACATCTAAAACTGATAAATTTTTCTCTCAACAATTAGAACTTTACTAACATAAAAAAACAGCTTTAAAGCTGTTTTTTTATTGGATTGTATAAGTATAACTTTTAAGTTATCAATTGGTAAAAATAATTTTTCGTCCTACTTTTACCAATATCTTATATACTAGTCTTTTTTAATTAAACTTGCTGGCATTTTTGGTTGATGAAATGCCCAAAGTCCTGCACATGCAGTATTCGTAGATTTAGCATATTTTTCTGCTACTTTAGCTAAGAATTTTAACATCATAAAATCCCCTTTCTTTCGTAATTATATAATACCAAAACATCACCGGTTCATGTTTTCATATTAAACATTTTGAGTTGAAATATCAGAATATATTTCATATCCATATTTATTATTTGTTAGCTTATATGCTAATTTCGTTATCATTAAACTTTGTAAAAAATAGCCAAATATTATAATGTTCGCAATCACATTATGACTTATAACTCCTGCAACTATTAATCCTATTGAAAAAGTAATATACGAAAATCTTTGTTTTTTCTTTCTATCCTTTTTTGCTAAAATCGGTACATTTTCCGTATCTGCTGGCGCATATAATGTAATCATACACATTCCAAAAATCCATACACTAACAACTGTAATATATTTCCATATTTCGCTTAATGTTACAATTTTTGCTAACACTGGTACCCCACAATAAAATAGCGTTGTCCCTATGATACATCCAAGATGAGTCTTTAAATGAAATCCTCCTGAAACACTTTTATATGGTATTAATAACAGAAATGTTATCAATGTTTCTTTCCAAATTCCTAAGAAATACGAAATTATCAACACTAAAAACGTTTTTGGCAATTCACCAATAATATTCTGAAGTCCATAATTAATTACTTCTGCTTTTTCATCATTAATCTCTGGCATTTCTTTTCTAATTCGATTGGTCAGAAACATACAGATTTTATCTATCATCTTCTCACCTCGTTTTCCATTGACTGAATGATATCACTTTTAGTTTTATTCTCTTCATTTTCTTTATGAAACACCATTTTTATTTTGGAAAAATAACATCTTTTTTCCTAACAATACTATTTATCAGTTCTTTTTTATTTCATTTCTTTTTTTCCATATGAATTCCTTATGTTTATAAAAAGCATATCTTGTTAGAGCAAAAATATTATTGGTAGTGAAGATGTGATTCGAACACATGACCCTTCAGGTATGAATAATATAAAACATTTGACATATAATAAAATAGATGTTATAATAACATCAAGACGTCGATAAACAGTTCTAAAAAAGAAAACGTAAAAAAGACTAGGTGCCAGCCAAAGCAAACCTAGTCTTTTTCCTTTTGCTAATCACTTAAATGCTTTACTATCAAGTAAATCATATAAAGTTTAAGCACTTTCAACAGTTCTTTCATAAAGAAAACAACCCTCCTTTCTACCTTGAGAAAGGTAGAATCAATATACACTATATATCATTTTTTGTCAATAAATCCATTTATATCACATATAGAGGTACTTCGTATAAACTTAAAATATAGTAAATTGAAAAATGTATTTATTGGGGCAAAAATAAAAAGCTCGTTACGAGCTTTTTATCGTGGTAGCGAAGATGTGATTCGAACACATGACCCTTCGGGTATGAACCGAATGCTCTAGCCAACTGAGCTACTTCGCCATATTCTTTCAACGCTATTTATTATAAAGGTAGTTTTACCATTTGTCAAGACAAAAATACAAGAAAATTAAATTTCTTGCATTTTTTCATCCTTATTTTGACAATTCATCCTCATCTATTGTAATTGGTCGTACAATTTTACTTTTTTTCTTAAGAACTTCTCCTGTCCTTTCATCAATTTCATATTTAGACTCTAAACGAACTGGATTCTCTTTTAAATATTGTTTACTTTGTTCTGCTGATATCGACAAAGCTCTTGTCTTACGAGAAAATCCTCCACTTGTTGGTTTTACAATTTCATCTACTCTTTTTAGTGATTCTAATAATGCTTTTTTTACTTCTGGTAATACATCTGCATATTGTGAAATTTCATCTTTTTGATCTTCTTTTTGTTCTGGATTCCAAAAAGTCTTTCCTACCTCAGAAAAACTTACTTTTTCCATATCTATAATTTTATCATCATTTTCATTTTTAATTTCTTTCTTTTTCTTCATATTCCACCTCAAAGGATACTCTTTAATCATACATTCTAATTATAGCATAAAAGAACTTGAAAAATCAAGCTCTTTTATTGGGTTATAAAAATTTTATTGGGTTATAAAAATTTTATTCGTCTTCCTTAAGATTAAGACAATTTTAGTTTATAGGTCAATTCTCCCATCTCTTCCGTTGGAACATATCCTGGTCTTGAAGCAATTACATCTGGAATTCTATTTACTACAGACGCACATGTTAATTCAACAGTTGCTGGTCTATTGATAACCAAAGTAGTTTCTGGCTCCCCTATAATCGTCCATTCATTTTTATCAAAGTCATCTTCTGAATATACTTTTCCAATACATTCACTTTCAATTACAATTCCTTCTTCTGTTTCTGTTGTTACAACTGCACTCATTCCAGTTGCCATTCCAGCTTTCACTATCATACCTAAAGTAGATGAATCAATATCTGCTGTATGTGTTTGTGGAACTGTTTTTTGTGTTTGGCTTTTTACTGTTAGTCCTAACTTATCACATAACCATCCATTTACATTCCACATATAAGATGGTAAATATTCACCTTTTTGTATTAAAGCTTGTCTTTCTTCATCCGAAATTTTATCAACTGACGCTACTTGTTGCTCAAATTCTTCTAATGACAATCCTGCTCCATGTGCTTTTGCTAAAGCAATTCCATAGTCTTCTACATTATAACTAGAACTTCCCTTTATTTTTTTAATGGTTTGTGTCGAACCAGCTATACTAGAAACTAATTGTCCCCAATAAATATCTTGATATCCACTTCCTGTTATCGTACAACCTGTTTGCTTTGCTAATTCATCTATTTTTTTGGTCACCATTGGATTCGAATTCATTGGGTAAAAAGCCTCCTCACAAGTTGTAATAGCATTTACCCCTAATTTTGCACATAACATTAAAGCATCTTCCACATCACGAATTAAACTCATAGTAGTAACAATCGCTATATCTGGTTTCGTTTCACGCATCATTTTTTCAGCTTCTTCCAAAGAAACTACCTTTACCCCTTTATTCTCTATTCCCATAATCTCGCCAATATCTTTTCCAATCACTTCTGGATTAACATCAATAGCACCTACTATTTCTGCACCTTTTTCGTACACATATCGCATTGTATATACACTCATTTTGCCAGCACCATATTGAACTACTTTGATTTTTCTATCCATAAAATCACTCCTTCCTTTTAACTAAATTATACACGAATCCCAAAAAATTATACAGCTTCACTAAAAAATTGCCCAAAGTTGCCAAAATTGCCAAAAGGGACGGTCCTTTTTGGCAAAATGTGAAAAAGGAAACGTCCCCAATTTCACATTAGAAATTCTTTTAAAAGATTGGCACATCTTTTTGAAGCTAGTTTTAGATTTTCGTCAAATGTTGAGGCATTTTTTCCATTTGGTGTGTCAGATATCGCTCTGATTGCCATAAATGGTACATTGTCTAAATAACATACTTGTCCTATGGCAGCACATTCCATGTCCACAACATCTGCATTAAATTTTGCTCGAATTTTATCTTTCATCCATGCTTCTGTGCAAAAAATATCTCCTGTTGCTATCACTCCCATTTTGATTTGATAGCTTCTTTCTGGTATTGATTGAATAATTTGCTCTATTTCATTTACTAAATTTCTATCACAGATGATGGCATCTCCCACTCCAGTAATGTATCCTTTACTGTGTCCAAATGCTGTAATATCAAAATCATGTTGTACTACTTGTTTTCCAATTAGCACATCTCCTATGTTTAACATTCCATTAATGGAGCCCCCTGCTCCTAAATTAATCACATATTGCACCTCAAAATTTTGAAGCATCACCTGTGTTGTTCTTGCTGCATTTACTTTTCCTACTCCACTTTTAACCAAAATACAATCCTTTCCTTGTATTTTTCCTTTTAGAAATCTTAAATTGTAAATCTGCTTTACTTCTATATCTGTCATAATATTTATGATAGCTTCTCTTTCCTCATCCATAGCAACAATAATTCCAATTTTTTTCATTTTACTCATCCTCCTTCGATGATTTTTTCCTCCGTCCCCAAAATCATTAATCTCTAATCCTTGTTCTGATTATATACTAAAGTTTCTTTTAATTCAAGAATTTACAAAATATTTGAATAAGACTTGCTACTTTTAGTTTTTTAGTGTAATATAATAAAGTAAATTGAAAGATATGTAAAAAATAGAAAAAAAGAAAGGAGATTTTATTTGTAATTTTATATAGCGCCTGAACTCTTATTTTAGTGTTGACGAGGTCTAGGGTTATCGAATTTTCGGCGGATGCTCTAGTGGCTTTGGCTTAAGGTCATATTATTAATTTAAAAAGCAATGTAATGTTGTAACAAAGATTAATAAATTTAAGCTTTATTAAAAATACTATCTTTCAATTCCAATATTATTTTTAGGAGGATTTTAAAATGTGTGGAATTGTAGGTTACATAGGAAACCAAAAAGCAAGCCCTATTTTAATTAATGGGCTAATTCGATTGGAATACAGAGGTTATGATTCAGCTGGTATTTCAACGATTGAAAAAGATGGTCTTTCTATTATGAAAGACAAAGGAAGAGTAAAAAATTTATATAATTTAGAGGGAATTGATGATTTAACAGGTACTATTGGTATTGCTCACACTAGATGGGCAACTCATGGAAAACCAGCCAAAGAAAACTCTCATCCTCATATGGATAACAGCAAAACTTTTAGTGTTGTTCATAATGGAATTATTGAAAATTACAATGAATTAAGAAAATTTTTAACAGAGAATGGCTATACTTTCTATTCTCAAACAGATACAGAAGTAATCCCTAATTTAGTCCATTATTATTATAGCAAAGATACGCAATCTGATGAATTGAAATTTTTACGTGCTGTTCAAAATGCATGTGCAGATTTAAAGGGAAGTTATGCCATTGAAATCATTTGCAAAGATTATAAAGACTGTATGATTGTTACAAGAAAAGATAGCCCACTTGTAATTGGAAAAGGAGAAGATGAAAACTATATTTCTTCTGATATCCCAGCTATTCTTTCCTTTACTAGAAATTTCTATCTATTAAACGATTTAGAATTTGCTATTTTAACAAGAGAAGCAGTATCTTTCTATGATAAAGATTTAAATGCTATTTCAAAGAAAGCTGAAGTTATTGAATGGAACGCTGCTAGTGCTGAAAAAGATGGTTATGATGATTTTATGTTAAAAGAAATTCATGAACAACCAACTGCTATTCGCGAAACCATTGGTGCCAAATTTAGTGAAACATCAAAATGTGAATTTGATGAACTTAACTTCACCAAAGAATATTTATCTGGATTAAACAAAATCTATATTGTTGCTTGTGGTACAGCAATGTATGCTGGTCTTGTTGGAAAAAACGCTATTGAAAAACTTTGTAAAATAACAACAGAAGTAGATGTTGCTTCTGAATTTAGATACCGTGATCCATTAGTAGATGATAAGACCTTATGCATTTTCATTTCTCAATCAGGGGAAACTGCAGATACCATTGCTGCTTTAAAACTTTGCAAAGAAAAAGGAGCTAAAACACTTGCTATTAGTAATGTAATAGGAAGCTCTATTACCAGAGAAGCTGATTATTCTATTTATACTCATGCTGGTCCAGAAATAGCAGTAGCTTCTACAAAAGCTTACACCTCTCAAGTTATGCTAATTACAATTTTAGCTATTTACTTTGCAGAAGTATTAGAAATAAACACCACTACGCTTAACACTTTGAAAAAAGACATCATGGAATTACCAGCAAAAATAGAAGAAACTTTAAAATTATCAGAAAACATTCAAGATTTTTCGAAAAAAGCATACCAAGAAAAAGATATTTTCTTTTTGGGTAGAGGAATTGACGAAGCCGTTGCTAAAGAAGGTTCTTTAAAATTAAAAGAAATTTCTTATATCCATTCAGAAAGTTATCCTGCAGGGGAACTAAAACATGGACCGATTGCTCTAATCGAAAATGATATTACGGTTGTAAGTATTATGACAGATTGCAAATTAGTAGAAAAAACGGTTAGTAACATTCAAGAAGTAATTACCCGTGGTGCTAAAACACTAGTTATTACAAACCAAGATGTAGATGAGAAAATGTTTGATTTGACCATTCGAATTCCAGAAACAAATCCTTTCATTTCTCCTATCTTATCTATTATTCCTTTACAATTATTTGCTTATTATATTTCAAAGGAAAAAGGATTGGATGTTGACAAACCTAGAAACCTTGCAAAATCCGTTACTGTTGAATAAAGAAGAATAGAGACTTGAAAAAGACCACGCTAGTTATCGTGGTCTTTTATTGAAGAAATAAAATTTTTAAATGTTTCCATTACTAATTCTCCTGGCATTGTCCCCATGTAATAGGAATACCCAATGCCTCGGTTAAATTTTGCATGTGCCGAATTTCCCAGAACAAGAATCTCCTTTTTCAAACTCCTTAACAGAATTAACAGAATGTCTCCTGCATTATCTTCAAAAGAATCTGAATCATTTTCTCGGTATGGATATCCCATTGCAGTCACAATGCCATCAACTTGATGTTTTTTCAAGTATTCTAAGGCTGGCTCTAAAGCACGAAATGAAACAAAATTTATTTCGAGTTCCATTGCTGCCTCTGCTAATTGACTCCGCATGAATGGGTTTCCATCAATAAACATTAAAGTCATTTTCTTTCTCCCTTCTTTTTACAGCTTCTGCTGAATTTTGTATATTATATCATAGAATCAACAATTTTACAACAATTAAGCAAACCGCTCCTGGTAAACCTAATAATCCGAATCACAATACTTGTAAAAAAATTTAATCCAATATGAAATCCCCAAGTAGCCCCTACTAAATTAATCCCATAAATACATATACCACCCAAAACAGAATTTAATATTAATTTTAATATTTTTTTTAGTGGCAAAATAAAAATTCTTCCAAATATAAAAATAAAGCAAATGCATGCCAGATAAGTAAGCAAATTCGTATCCATTTTCAATCAACTCCCAACATAAAACCATAATGACTTCTTATTACCATTTCTATGTTAGGCATTGGACAAATATTACTTTAACCTACTTCCTCCTCGTCCCATAATGAAAATCTTAAATCATTTATCATATCGACCTCAATTCCCTTTGTTTTTGCTATTTTAATTAAATAGTCTAATTTCGCTTGATTTGCTTTTATTTGATACGTATAATAATCTACTAAATCGTCTTGTGCATATTCAAAATTACGATTGGCAGCTTTTAATTCTTCTCTTGTTTTTATAATCGTTCTTATCAATTCCATTTCTTTTTCAATTTCCGTCTTTTCTATTATCTTCTGTTCTTTTACATAATAATCATTTTGCATAAATTATCCCCTTTTACTAATCATTTCCATTATTATATTCATCTAATGATTTTTTATTCAATATTGGCTCAAAATAAGAAAGAAAAATTTAATTAATTTGCCCAAAATACTTGTTTTTTTCGCGATTTTATAGGATAATATAAGTATATGATTATAATTTAGAAAGGGATTCTTTTCGATGAAATATATAGATAAATTTTTGAAAAAATTAAATACCAATCGAAACACTTTTGCAACCTATGTATTAACATTACTTACCGCTTATCTTGTAGTTGATCGAGTAGTAGAAATGTTACTTATGATATTCACTGGTGTTTCTTACTCTTATTGGGGACCCATTCAATATACACTCGCTTTGGCATGTCCTTGTTTTGCCTTTGCATTCACCCCAAAATCAAAATTTTCAAAAAATAAGGGTTACAAAGTAAAATTATTTTATGTA
Source organism: uncultured Clostridia bacterium (assembly GCA_949077355.1). Lineage (GTDB taxonomy): Bacteria > Bacillota > Clostridia > TANB77 > CAG-508 > CAG-269. The sequence continues at coordinate 27,553 of CARUQW010000014.1, forward strand.
TTCCTAATTGCCTTTTATGTAATTGCTATTTCGATGATTACACAATGGGTCAATATGGGAGCATGGTTATTCTTACTATCGGTTCCTAACTATACAGAACTCATTACAGAATTTTCCGATTTAGTAACTCCTGCTTTAGTAGGTATTGCTTTATATTTTCCACTTGTTACTGTATATCCGTTCTTCAAATGGGTTTATTTTGGAATCAACGACAATCCACTTAAAGTACGTTCTATTTGGGATTTCCGAGGAATTGACCTATCCAACAAAAAAGAAGGTCATGGACCATATACTTGTGAAGTATATGTATGTACAGATGATGATTTCAACAAAAAAATCATTATGCCAGAAACTTCTCGCTACCAATCTTTATTAGTCTGTGGTGGTTCAGGAACAGGAAAAACCGCTTTAGTTTACGAACCTTTAATGGCAAAAGATATTGAAAGAAAATACTTCTTTAAAGAAGCATCCAAAGAATTAGGATTTACTGCTCTAAAAACTGGAATTGCTACTTTAAATAAGCCTTATAACAATGATTATTTAAACAAAAACTTTAATTTAAACATGTTAACTCCTGTACCAGGAAAAGAAAATCTACTAAATACTTACTTGAAGAAAATGATTTTAGGTACAATTAATGGAGAAACTGTTTATAGAGATTTAGGACTTACATTATTAGCCCCTGACTTTGAAGTAATTGACCATATGATTCATGTCTGCAAAAACTTTGGTGTTGAATATGACATAATTGATCCAGCTAATAATACTTCAATCGGCTTAAATCCTTTTGTTTATGATGATCCAGCAAAAATTGCTGTTACAATATCATCTGTGCTAAAAGCAATGTTTGTTGTTACTCATAATGATGTAGAAGAATCTTACCGTGCAGATATTTCAACACAAGCCATTGAAAATGTTACGATTTTACTAAAAGAAATGTACCCAAGAATGAATGAAGGTGCACTTCCTAATATGGAAGATTTACTAAAACTATTTACCAACTTCGAGTTAATCGAAAAAATGTGTGAAATCATGGCACATGATGAAGAATTAAGAGAAAAATATTCAATACAACTTACCTACTTTAAAAAATATTTCTACAAAAATGCTCCAGGAAAACAAGAAATTGAAAAATACATTTATACAGCCATTAGCCAATTAGACAATTTATTAAGAATTCCTGGTATTAAACCAATTTTATGCAATCGACACAACAACATCAATTTTGATACCTTTTTGAAAGAAGGAAAAGTAACTTTCATTTGTACTAGACGTGGTGATTTAGGTGCTGCTGGTCATAAAGCCTTTGGACTATTCTATTTGATTTCTATGCAAGACGCTGTCTTAAGAAGACCTGGAACCGAATCAACCCGTACACCATATTTCTTATACATCGACGAATTTGCCGATTTCATTTGTAGAGCTACAGAGCCAATGTTCACCTTATACAGAAAATTTAAAGTAGCTTCAACTATATCAATACAAAGTTTATCACAATTAGAACTTCATGGACAAAAAGATAACTATAAAAATCTAATTTTATCTAACTGTGCTAATAAAATCTTCACTGGTAATGCTGAATATGATGAAATTGAATGGTGGTCAAAAGAATTTGGTACTCACAGAGAATGGAAATATTCTAGCAGTATGTCCATGGATAAAATGGAATATGATCCAAAAGCATCAGGAGTGGAATGGAAATATGTTAGTACTTTAAAAGAAGGAAAACTTCAAACTTTAACATTAGGAAAATGTGGTTACAAAATAAAAGGAGATAAAGCTTTTCAACAAGCTGGAACTGGACTTTTAGAATTTCTTCCATCTAAATATAAAGAACCACAAAAAATAAGAACTTATGACTTTAGTAGATATTCTGATGGTGTTACTACTGCAACAGACGATTCTGATTCTACCAGAAAAAGATTTGATTTAAAAAATATCGACTTCATGGATGAACGAGATGAATTTAATCCAGTTCAGACAGATGTAACAGACTCAAAATATTTATTTGATAATGAAGACGCAATAATTGTTAACTTAAAGAAGAGGGATTAAGGGAACGTTCCTTAAAATGAGGCTGCTGAAAAAGTAGCCCCAATGGTCTCGAAAAAATAGAGAATTTGGA
>CARUQW010000015.1 GCA_949077355.1 uncultured Clostridia bacterium
CTTGCCATTTAAACCCGGAACCAGTGGCAACTTTTAAGGAACGTCCCTCTAATCCCTCTTTCCATAATAGCTATCTAACAAGATTTGTTTTAACTCTGTTACTAATGGTAATCGTGGGTTCGCTGTTGTACATTGGTCTTCAAATGCTCGATCTGCTAACATGTCTACTTTGGCTAAAAATTCTTGTTCTTCAATCCCTGCTTCTTGTAATGTTTCTGGAATGTTTAAATGCTTGTTTAATTCTTGAATTTTCGCAATTAAACTAGCAATTCCTTCTTCTTTATTACTTGCTTTTAGTCCAACTTTCTTGGCTAATTCATAATATTTTTCGTCGGCAATAAAGTATTCATATTTTGGGAATGAGACAAATTTTGTTGGTTTTGAACTATTGTATTTTATAACATATGGTAAGATAATAGCATTGATTCTTCCATGTGGTAAATGGAATTCTGCTCCGATTTTATGAGCTAAAGAATGGTTAATCCCTAAAAATGCATTGGTAAATGCCATTCCTGCTAAAGTACTTGCATTGTGCATTTTTTCTCTAGCTAATCGATTACTTCCATCGTCATAAGCTTGTTCTAAATATTTTAAAACAATTTCTACTGCTTTTTCAGCTAATCCATCTGTATAGTCTGACGCCATATTGGATACATAAGCTTCAATAGCGTGTGTTAACACGTCCATTCCTGTATCTGCTGTAACTGATTTTGGTAAGCTCATAACCAAGTCTGGGTCTACAATTGCTACGTCTGGTGTTAATTCATAATCTGCTAATGGATATTTTTTATTTTTCTCTTTATCCGTAATAACAGCAAATGATGTTACTTCTGAACCAGTTCCTGATGTAGTTGGAATAGCAACCATTTTACATTTGGTTCCTAGTTTTGGGAACTTATAGGTACGTTTTCGAATGTCCATAAATTTCAATTTTAGCCCCTCTACATCGGCATCTGGATGTTCATAGAATAACCACATTCCTTTTGCTGCATCAATCGGACTTCCTCCTCCTATTGCTATAATAACATCTGGTTTAAAGTTTTTCATCGCTTCTACACCTTTTTTTACTGTTTCAAAAGATGGGTCTGATTCTACATCACTAAATATTTCTGAATGCACATACTGATGTCTTTTTCTTAAATGATATAAGATTTTATCTACATATCCTAATTTCATCATTCCTTCATCAGTTACAATAAAGGCTCTTTCGATATCTGGCATTTTTTCTAAATATTGAATAGAACCAGCTTCGAAATATATTTTTTCTGGAATTTTAAACCATTGCATATTAACTCTCCTTTTCGCAACTCTTTTTATATTAATTAGATTCACTGATGATACATTAGCTGTTGTTGAATTTCCACCAAAAGAACCACATCCTAATGTTAATGATGGCATATTTGTATTGTATATATCACCAATAGCTCCGTGCGTAGATGGAGAATTTACAATAATTCTTCCTGCTTTCATAGTTTTTGAGAATTTTAGATTTACTTCTTTATCTTCTGAATGGATAACTGCGGAATGTCCAAGTCCTCCAAATTCTAATAATCTTTCTGATTTATCAATTCCTTCTTCTTCATTTTCTACAATATAATAGGTTAAAACTGGGCTTAATTTTTCTTTTGAGAATGGGTACTCTCTTCCAATTCCTTCTTCATATACTACTAATACTTTGGTATCTTCTGGCACCTCAAATCCTGCCTCTTTTGCAATTGTATAAGGTGATTGACCTGGTACATGAGATTTTAACTTAAATCCATATTCTTCATTGTATTCAAACATACTTAATTTTAATTTTTCTTTTTCTTCTGGATTTACAAAATAACATCCTGCTTCTCTCATCAATTTTTCAAATTCTTGGTAAATTTCTTTGTCAACTAAAACTGCTTGTTCAGAAGCACATATCATCCCATTGTCAAATGCCTTTGATAATACTAAATCATTAACTGATGTCTTTAATTTTGCACTTTTATGAATATAACATGGCACATTTCCTGGTCCTACTCCTAATGCTGGCTTTCCACAAGAATAAGCAGATTTTACCATTCCCGTTCCACCTGTTGCTAGAATTAGATTAACATCTGGGTGATTCATCAATAATCTTGTTGCTAATACACTTGGCTCTTCTACCCATAAAATACAATTTTCTGGAGCTCCTGCCTTAATTGCTGCTTCTCTTAAAATCTCTGCTGCTTTGCTGCTACTTTTTTGAGCAGATGGGTGAAATCCAAATATGATAACATTTCTGGTTTTAGCTGCTATGATAGATTTAAACATGGTAGTTGACGTTGGATTGGTTACTGGTGTTACACCTGCAATAATTCCAACTGGTTCTGCAATTTCAACATAGTCTTCTTCTTCATTTTCATTGATAATTCCAACTGTTTTTTCATATTTAATACTGTGATAAATATATTCTGTTGCAAACATATTCTTTGTTATTTTATCTTCATAAATTCCTCTTCCCGTTTCTTCTACTGCCAATTTTGCTAGTTCCATATGATGTTCTAGCCCTGCCATTGACATTGCTTTTGTAATATTATCTACCGTTTCTTGGTCTAATTTCAAATATTCTTTGGAAGCTTGTTTTGCTTTTTCTACTAGTTCATTTATCATGTTTTGAACTTTTTGTTCTTCTTCTGGGCTAATATTATTTGCCATAAAAAAATTCCTCCTCATTTGTGTTAGTTTAACCACAATTATTATATATTATTAGGAAAATTTGTCAAGAGTCTTTTTGCCAGAAGGGACGGACCTTTTTGGCAATTTTTTGTATTCTTTTTTAAAAATCAAAAAGTTAATTTATTTTTTCTGCTGTAACAATTCGTGGGGACCAGTAAGATTACAGTCTGTTATGAAATTACAGACTGTTCGTAACTGGGAGTTACAAAGAAAAAATAAATTAACTTTTATTCTGAAAAGATTAAAATAAAAATTGCCAAAAAGGTCCCTTCTGGCAAAATTTCAAATTATTTATATAAATAGTTTTGTGGATTTACATGTTCTCCATTGATTCTAATCTCTAAATGTAAATGAGCTCCTGTTGAATTCCCTGTTGAACCAACTGCTGCAATTACTTCCCCAGCTGCTACTTGCTGACCTACTTTTACATACATTTTACTCGTATGTGCATACCAACTCTCAAATCCATTTCCATGGTCTACTTTTACTAGATTTCCATATGCCCCTTGATAACTTGCATGTGCTATTGTACCAGATGCGATTACTTTAATGGGGGTTCCTTTTGATGCCGCAATATCTAAACCAGTATGATTAGAACTTCTAATTCTACTACTTACTCCATATCTAGATGTGATGGTTCCTGATATGGGAGCATAGGCTAATTTGATACCATTAATCTCTGGCATACGATTAATTCTTTCTTCCTCTTCTTTTTGTTTCTGAATTTCTTCCAATTTTTGCGTAACCTTTGTCTGGATATCTGTTTTTGCCATTTCAATTGCTGTTGTTTGTACTTCTTCTTCCTTTTCTGTATATTTTTCTATAATACTTAAATCTAAATCTTGTTCTCTGTTTTCTTCTTTTACTTGATTTACTAGTTCCTCTGCTTCTTCTATTGTATCCACAGAATCTATTGCTTCATTATTTAAGGCTACTTCATAATATTTATAAGTTATTTCTACATTTTCTTCTACGGTTGAAACAACTTTTTCTTCTTTTGTTTCGATTGTTCTATCTACAAGTTTTAACTCATATTCTGGATTTGCCTTAATAGCAATCGTATCTATATTTTTTTCTTGTTTTTCTATAATATTTTCTTTTACCTTTTCTTCTAAGGCTTCTTTATTTTTTACATATCCCAATTCTGTTCCAGAAATACTTACTTTGTACATTGGTTTATATTTTATTAATACAATCGCGATAATAAAACCAAAAGCTAACAATGTAATGTTAAAATACTTAAAAATTTCTTTTGTATAGTATTTTAATTTCTTGTTTAAAATAAAATTCACTCTCCTTTTTGAATGTTTTTTAACACGACTAGAGTTAATTATACTATATATTTTATGCAAAATCAAATTATGTATACTGTTTTGGTTCCAATTTGTGTATTTTTTCACAAATTTTATGGGCTATTTTACCAGTTTTTCCACTTTTTTCTTATCTTGGCTTAATTTTTCTTTGTTTTTCTCCTTTTTACTCTCTTAAAAATTCTTATTTCCTTACTATACTATGATTTTGATTTTGATTTCATGTTTATTGCCATTTGTTTACTTATATGTTCTATTTGTATTTTTTAGTTTCTGTAAATTTAAACCATAAAATGCTATATTGATTTCGAAGAAAAGAAAGGTGGTAATAAATATGGCATTAGATTATACTGTAATTGGTCAAAGAATTAAGCAGGCAAGACTTGCAAAAAATTTAACACAAGAAGATTTAGCAGAACAAATCGATATTTCCGTTGCTTTTTTAAGTAGAGTAGAAAGAGGAAATTCTCATATAAATTTAAAAAGATTAAACCAATTATGTGGTTTATTAGATGTTACAGAAGGTTATGTTTTAAATGGTGCTTCTAGTAGTTCTAAAAATTATTTAAACAAAGAATTTTCTGAATTAATTAAAAGTTGTTCACCAGATAAACAAAAATTAATATACAATGTTGCTAAAGCTATTGTTGAAACAGACTTAGAAGATTAAAAAAATAGTAAAAAAAACCAGTATTGAAAAATATTGGTTTTTTGTTGTTTTTGCAACAGTTTATTTTTAAAATCTTCTATATATTTAACATCGAAATAATTGCTAATATTTTTTACTTATGTTATGATAATATTTGTTGAAAAAGTTCATAATATATACAAACGAAGGAGGTAAAAAAATGAAATTTGAACAATGGAATGGATTTAGCCAAGGGGATTGGCAAACTGAAATCAATGTAAGAGATTTTATTCAAAAAAATTATACACCTTATGAAGGAGATGCTAGTTTCTTAGCAGAAGCCACAGAAAAAACAAAAAAATTATGGAATGAAGTGCTAGATTTATATAAAAAAGAACATGATAGTGAGGGTAGTGTTTTAGATATTGATACGAAAACACCTTCTACTATAACCAGTCATAAAGCTGGTTATATCAATCAAAATTTAGAAACTATCGTTGGTCTTCAAACAGATAGCCCTTTAAAAAGAGCCATCATGCCTTTTGGAGGAATTCGAATTGTAGAAAAATCTTGTCAAGCTTATGGAAGAGAAGTTGACCCTGAAACAGATGAAATTTTTCATAAATATAGAAAAACTCATAATGATGGTGTATTTAGTGTTTATACACCAGATATTAGAGCCGCTAGAAGTTCTCATCTTCTTACTGGTTTGCCTGATGGTTATGGCCGTGGAAGAATTATTGGAGATTACAGAAGAGTTGCTTTATATGGTGTTGATTGTTTAATCGAAGAAAAGAAAAAGGAATTAGATGTTTTAAATGTTGATGAAATGACAGAAGATGTAATTCGTGAAAGGGAAGAAATCAGTGAACAAATCGTTGCTTTAAACGAGTTAAAAGAAATGGCTTCTATGTATGGATTTGATATTTCTAAACCTGCCGCAACTGCAAAAGAAGCTGTTCAATGGTTATATTTTGGTTATTTAGCAGCCATAAAAGATCAAAATGGTGCCGCTATGAGTATTGGTAGAACTTCTAGCTTTTTAGATATTTATTTTGAAAGAGACTTAAAAGATGGTAAGCTAACAGAAGCCGAAGCTCAAGAAATTATGGATCATTTCGTTATGAAATTAAGATTAGTGCGTTTCTTAAGAACACCTGAATACAATGAATTATTCAGTGGTGATCCTGTTTGGGTAACCGAAAGTATTGGAGGTATGGGAATTGATGGAAGAACTTTAGTTACAAAAAATTCATTCCGAATTCTTCATACTTTAGAAACATTAGGTCCTGCTCCAGAACCAAACTTAACTGTTTTATGGTCTACTCGACTACCAGAAGGATTTAAAAAATTCACTACAAGATTGTCAATTAATACTTCCTCTATTCAATACGAAAATGATGATTTAATGAGAATCACTTTAGGGGATGATTATGGTATTGCTTGTTGTGTATCACCAATGAAAATTGGAAAACAAATGCAATTCTTTGGTGCTAGAGCTAACTTGGCAAAAACGTTATTGTATTCTATTAATGGTGGTAGAGATGCTATTTCTGGAAAACAAATTACACCAACTTATGCGCCAATTACTTCCGAATATTTAGACTATGACGAAGTTATGACCAAATTTGACCAAATGATGGATTATGTAGCTAAAATCTATATCAAAGCTTTAAACATGATTCATTACATGCATGATAAATATTCTTATGAAGCAATCGAAATGGCATTACATGATAGAGAAGTGATTCGTACTATGGCTTGTGGAATTGCCGGATTATCAGTTGTAGCAGATTCTTTATCTGCTATCAGATATGCAAAAGTAAAAGTCATTCGTGATAAAACTGGCTTAGCCATTGATTATGAAGTAGAAGGTGACTTTCCTAAATATGGAAATGATGATGATAGGGTCGACCAAATTGCTGTTGATGTTGTTAAAACCTTTATGAATAAATTAAGAAAACATCAAACATACAGAAATGCAAAACACACTTTATCTATCTTAACTATTACCTCTAATGTCGTTTATGGAAAAGCTACCGGAAATACTCCCGATGGAAGAAGAGCTGGAGAACCATTTGGTCCAGGTGCAAATCCTTTGCATGGAAGAGACACCAATGGTGCATTATCTGTTATGAATTCAATTGCCAAATTGCCATTTGACTCTTCTGAAGATGGTATTTCTTACACCTTCTCTATTACTCCAGGAACTCTTGGAAAAACCGAAGACGAAAGAATTACTAACTTAGTTAACATGTTAGATGGATATTTTGCACAAACAGGGCATCATATTAATGTCAATGTATTTGATCGTAGCTTATTAGAAGATGCCATGGAACATCCAGAAAAATACCCTCAATTAACCATTCGTGTTTCTGGTTATGCTGTAAACTTTACGAAATTAACAAGAGAACAACAATTAGATGTAATCAATAGAACGATTCACGAAAAAATTTAATGTGCAATTGGGGACGTTTCCTTTTTCACATGCCCTATAAAATTAGGGCATGTGAAAAAGGAAACGTCCCCAACTGCACAAAAGGAGCAGAAGATGGAAGATAAAGATTTAAGCTATTATGCTAAAGTTCATTCAATTGAATCTTTTGGAACTGTGGATGGTCCTGGTATCCGTTTTGTTTTGTTTTTACAAGGATGTCATCTACAGTGTAAGTATTGTCATAATCGTGATACTTGGGACATAAAAGATGGAGAATATAAATCCCTTGATGATATTTTTAATAAAATTATGCGTTATAAAAATTATATTTATCCTAATGGTCGGTGTTACAGTTACTGGAGGAGAACCTCTTTTACAAGTTAAGTTTTTGATTGAACTTTTTACCAAATTAAAAGAACAAAATATTCATACTTGTATTGATACTTCTCGGTATGGTTGCTTTAACAGAGGATATTAAAAAATTACTCACTTTAACAGATTTGGTTTTATTGGATATTAAACATATTGATTCTGAAAAGTGTAAAGATTTAGTTGGTTTTTCTAATAAATTAGAGTTAGAATTTGCAAATTATTTAAGTGAACATGATATTCCGATTTGGATTAGACAAGTTTTAATTCCTGGAATTACAGATGATAAACAAGATTTGTTAAAATTAAAAGATTTTATTCATCGTTTAAGAACCGTTCAAAAGGTTGAGCTTCTTCCTTTCCATTCTATGGGTAAATTTAAATGGAAAAAACTTGGATTGGATTATGCTTTGGAAAATATTCCTGATGCTACTTTAGATGATATAAAAAAAGCAGAAGAAGTGTTGGCTTAAATAGCCAACACTTCTTCTTTTCTAATACTAAAATTATATATAGTTATATATTATTTAGTATTAATCATGATTTCTGAAACAATTTCAACCTGCTCTTCTGTTGAACTGTAATGTTTCATTGTTACATTACTTCCCACTTTAAGTTGCACTTGTCTGCTGTTAATGGATATTGGTGAAATGTATAAATTAGGATCATTTTCTAATAAGAAGAAATAACATGTATCACCACTTTTAATTGCCTGGTAAATTTCTTCAATATTACCGCTTGTCTCTGTGATTTCCTTTGCTGTTTCCTCTTTTTCACTGTCCTGTTTTATACTTTCTTCTTGTATTTCATTGTCTGCCTTTCCTATTGTTTTCTTATATTGCATCAAAGCTTCTTTCAATGTTTCACCTTTTACAGCATTTGTATAGTTTTCTACATTTACCATTACATATGCCATATTGGTTTTTGCCTTGTCTTTTAATGCTAATATATAAGTTGGCACTCCTTCTACATTAACGATAAGCGGATAACTCGATGTATATCCATAATTTTGAGTTAGTGACTCCGCTTGTTTTTGTGCTGTAGCTTCTTCTGCACCTTCTCCTGTATAAAACTTAATAGTGCCTGTTTTAGCATTTGCTAATATGAATCCAACAGCTGATTCATCATTGCCAGAGGATGTAACACAAGTGAAAAATTCTACTCCGTCTTGTGTTTTCAGTGAATTATAGCCAGGGAAATAGGCATCATCATCATCGTCGTCGTCATCATCCTTATCTTCTTTTCCTCTATCTGCCCATTCATAAGAAAGATTTTTTACTCCTTCCTTTTTTAAAATGGAATTTAAAAAACCATTTTTATAGGAATAATAAGCTTCGGCAAGATTCATCAGATAGTCTAGTGAATAAGCATGGTCAATCCACTGGGGTAATTCTTCTGGTAATTTTTCTTCCAGTTCTCCTGTAGATGCATTTACAATAATGAATGACTTTACTATTTTTCCTCCAAATACTCCTATCGTTGCTTCTTTTACCGGCACAATATAATAGGGTATTCCCTTTTCATCAATGTCAAATTGAAACTTATCAAAAATATAACTTGGATATTCTTTTCGTAAATATCTCTTTAAGTTTCTATCTCCTTTGGCTGACGGTGCATAGTTAATTGGTTCTTCCAACTTTACCAGTTCCGCTTTTTGTGTAATAGAATCTACCATAACATAACCTGGTATTCCATAATTGTAGCTATTTCTTGCCTGAAAATATCCTTGATACTCTAATGGAGATAATCTGTATTCTTTTTCCTTATACGTAATCAAGTTATATTCATCATTTACTTCATATTGTGAAGTTCTCTCTAAGCTACCTATTGCTCTATTACCAAGTTTTTGTGCGGTTTCTACATCTAAAATCGGAAAACTTTCCATGTCGGAAACTTTGACAATATCTTCGGCAAAATTGCCCTCTTCGATATTAATCAAATTAGCATATCTTTTAGCATGAAGTATTCTGCTTGATAAAAATGCTCCTACGATTAATACAATAAAAGCCATTATGGCTATTCGGATGCTTATTGTTGTTACCGCATGTGAATCGCACCATTTCTCAGCTATGCCAAATATAAAGAAGGCTGCTATACCAACTATTACGATGTAGGAATACAATCCTTCTGACCGTAAATTCATGGCTGGTTTAAACAACCATTTAAAATATACGGCTACAAGAATCACCAATATTGTTCCTATTATCCGCGCTACTCCAATGTTTGTTTCTCTACTTTGTTTCATAAAACCACCTTTCTGGGCATTGCCCTTTCTGTTTTTCTATAGTTACTACTCTTTTATTATACCATAGTTTTACATAATTTTCAAATTTGATTGCACGACGAACAATAGGGGCTTGATTAAAGTTATCTATATTATAAATTATCTCTTTCAAGCCCCGTTAAATTGTTCGTCCGCGAAAAAATTCTTTAGAATTTTTTCTGTGGAATGTATTTTTGTTGTATAGGTAAAAATCTTTGATTTTTCCTATACAACAAAAAAATGAGACAAAGAAGGACTATCCCTTTGTCTCATTTCATTACATTCCTAATAATTTTAATTCAATATTTTCCATCTTGTATTTACCATCTACTAGTTTGAATTCTACTAATGTATCTTCCAATGTTTCTTTATTTTGTCTTAGGTCTGTTGTGAAATATAATTTAATTTGTGGAATTTCTACTTGATTGGTTATAATTTCTCTAAATGTTTCTGCCATATTTTTTTCATCTTCACAGACAAAGATTAATTGTGGAATTCCGCTAAATCCAGAATCTCCTGGTACAAAGTTTTCATAGAAATCTTTATATAATCTTACTTTTTCTACTGCTTTTTTTTGCCAATCTGGTTCTCTTCTGATTACTTCAAAGACAAATTGAATGGATTTATTGTTTTTCGTTAATTTTACACTTCCTCCTGTTGCTTTGAAAACCTTTCCTGCTACTTTAGCAGTAATGGCTGGTTTTACAACATAACTATCAAATGCTTTTACTTTTCTTAGATAAGCAATTAATGTTTGGTTTCCAGCTAGTCTTTTCTTAATCATTGGAACTGGCTTTGTATTGTCTGATGGTTGCCATTTACAATCGATTTCTTTTGAATTTAATAAGTATTTACCCATTTTTTCTAGGCAATAAATTCGATAAATTCCTTTTCCTTCATCGGAAGTAAAGTAATATCTTGTTAAAATCTTAGATTTTACAAGTTGATCCAATTTATTATTTAATTTGTCTTGAGATTTTGGGTCAATTCCCTTAATTTCTAACATTTGGTATAATTGTCTTGAGGTAATAAATTCAAATTCATTTACTAAATCTAAAATAGCAAAATGAATTTCATTGATGTGTCCTATGTCAATTTTGTGTACAATTTGATTCATAGATACATATCCGGTCTTTTCCATCAAATGTTTTGATTTCACCTTCTCTGATGGCAAAAGGTGATACTTGTGCTTTAATTTGGTTATCTTCAACCATTTTAATTCCCCCTCTCTGATATGTTAATTACAATATCAGTAAATTTAAATACTTAAACAATTAATAGTTTTATCTTTTTTCTTTCGTTATCTATTTTCTTAATATAGACATCTACTGTTTGTCCATAATTAAGACCTTCTTCATATTCTGCCATTCCTACTAGATTGGGAGTTAGCTCAACAAAAATTCCATTTTTGTTTTTTTCAGTCTCTCTTACAATTCCTTTTGCTTTAATGCCTGGTGTAAACATTTTCGCATTTTCTTCCCAGGTGCCCAATGTTTCTTTATAAGATAGAACTACTTTTCCAGACTCCCTATCTATTGATTTTACCACAATTTTTACTTTTTGTCCAATATTTAGCCTTTCAAATGGACTTTTTATTCTGGCAATAGATAAATCTTCAATATGTGCTAGCCCTACAACGCCTCCTCCAATTTCAATAAAAGCACCATATGGCTTGATACTTTTTACAATTCCTGTTATCTTTTCCCCTTCTTTTAAGTCATTTTTGACCCATTCTAAAGCTTCTTTTTGTACTTCTTTTCTCGATACAATCACGTGGTCTGAATCTTGAGTGTCCTTTATTTTAAATTGTACGAATTTATGCACTTTTCCTGTACATAAATTTGTTTTTGGTAATCCATTTTCATCGATATTAATCGCTTCTATTTCTTGTCTTGGCATGATACCTGTTAATCCATTTTCAAATTGAATATGTAAGTTATAGTCTTTATCACATTCTTTTACTAATCCTTGCAGCACTTCCTTAGTATTTCTGTAGTTCTCTATATTCTTAGAGTTTAATTCTGTAATCTCGTTATTCCAACCTTCGGGTTTGAATTTTAAAGTATTCATTTGTTTCTTTTCTCCTTTTTGTCCTTGGTTTGTTTTATTATATATTTTTTATTTTTTCTTTTCAATAGTCCCTGCTAAAATTCTTTTTATTTCTTCTTGTCTTAAATATCTCCATTTTCCAAGTGGCAAATCTTTTATACCAATACCTGCTATTTTGCTTCTATGTAAAGCTAATACTTTATGTCCTATTGCCTCACACATTTTACGAACCTGCCTGTTTTTCCCCTCATGAATTGTAATTTCCAATCTAGATTGGTCTTTTTCTTCCTCTGTTTTTAAAATTTTAACATTCGCTGGTCTTGTTGTGTAATCCTCGATTTTTATTCCTTTTCTTAACTGTTCTACCGATTCTTTTTGGACGATTCCTTTTATTGTAACTGTATATGTTTTTTCTATTTCATGTTTTGGATGAGTCACTTGATATACAAAATCTCCATCATTCGTTAATAGCAATGCACCAGAAGTATACATATCTAGCCTTCCCACTGGAACAATTCTTTCCTTCACTTTAACTAAATCTAATATAGAATCTCGATTAAATTGATCTTTGGCTGTTGTAACATATCCAATTGGTTTATTGCATAAAATATACACTTTTTTATCTTGTACAGTTATTATTTTTTCATCATATTTTATAATATCTTTTTCTGGATTAATTTTTGTTCCTAATTCTGTAACTATTTTGTTATTAACCCTTACTTTTCCTTGCTGTATTAACTCTTCAGCTTTTCTTCTAGATGCCACTCCTGCCGCTGCTAGATACTTTTGCAATCTCATTTCTTCCATAGCCTTTCCTCTAATTTCTCTTTTATAAAATCAACGCTTTCTTTTAATTTTCCTAGTAGCTCTTCTCTTGTAAAGATTTGATAACTACCTTCTTCATCTTTTTTATCTTGTACTATTTTTTGGATATAAGCAATCGTATTTTTTATATCACTATCTGTAAATTCAAATTCTTCCAGTTCTTTGCTATATCTGCTTATCTTGTCATCATAAATTGGTGCCACTATCTCTTCTTTATTTTTTAGATAATTTGTAAAATTCCTAAAGTCTTTTTGTTTTATCCTCACAGCTTCATCCCATTTTACAATCTTATGATTCTCATTTTTTAATTTTATCTTTACTAAGTTTTTTTCCTTGTCGAAGTTTTCAAAATAATTTTTATAGGTATATTGATTCCAAAAATAATCTGTTAATAGATGACAATAATATCCTTTTATAATGGGATTTTTCATCTTATTTTGGTATTGTTCTTTAAATTTTTGAATATTCGGTAATGATATTGTAATTCCGTTTATAATTTGTTTTTTAGGATAATGTGTTTGATAGTCTTTCACGATTTTGGATACTTCTTTAAGATTGTATCCTTCTAAAATATCTGGCATAATATTAGCAAAAATAAATTCATTTTTTTCACAATCTTGCTCTATTTGATTTGCTGTAACAAAATGTGTAATCCATGATGGCATTTTTACTCCCCCTTCAACTTATCTAACATGTCTTGAAAATATTCTGGCAATTTAGCTTCCAAAAACATTTCCTTTTGATTGATTGGATGTTTGAATTTTAGACTTTTCGCATGCAAGCATTGCCCTTGGATTCCCCATTCATTTTTACCATTTGAATAGGTCGTATCTCCTATGATTGGATATCCAATTTGGGATAAATGTACTCTTATTTGATGCGTTCTTCCTGTTTCTATTTTTACTTCTAACAGAGTACAATTATGTTTTGGATATCTTTCGATTACCTTAAAATGGGTAATTGCTTCTTTTCCATTTTTGGTTACTGCCATCTTTTTTCTGTCTTTTGCGCTTCTTCCAATTGGCATATTAATCGTCGCTTCATTTTCTTTTACGATTCCTCTTACCATTGCTATATATGTTTTTTTCACTTCATGATTTTTAATTTGTTCACTTAGATGAATATGGGCTTTATCATTTTTCGCAACAATTAAAATTCCAGAGGTATCTTTATCAATTCTGTGTACAATTCCTGGTCTAATTTCTCCTCCAATTCCAGATAGAGAATCTTTGCAAATAGCCATAATAGCATTTACTAGCGTTCCATCTGGATTTCCATTTGCTGGGTGTACTACCATTCCTTTTGGTTTATTCACAACAATAATATCTTTATCTTCATAGATAATTTCTACTGGAATATCTTGTGCTTTTAATTCTATTTCTTTCGGTTCTTCTTGTTCTAGACTGATTTCATCATTTTCCTGTATTTTGTAAGATGCCTTTGTCTTTTTTCTATTGACTAAAATCTTCTCTTCCTCGATTAATCTTTGAACAGAAACTCTTGAAATCTCTTCTTTTTCAGCTAAATAACGATCAATTCGATTATTTTCTTCTTCCTTTTTTACTACAAAAGTTCTCAAATTTCGTTTCCTTCCCTTCTTTTGGCTTAATGTTTATTCCACTCTTTTACCGTAAATCCTGCAAATATGGCTGCCACTGCTATCCAGCCAACTAATACAAAAATATCTGCTAGATTAAAAATTGGTAACCAATTGGTAACTTGTCCAAAGTCAATAAATTCTGTCACATATCCTCTTATTACTCTTTCTATCACATTAGAAATGCCACCAGCTAAGATAAAGCTTAAAAATATTTTAAATCTTCTATCGACAAATTGATTTTGTGTTGTCATGAATTTAAAAATTACCCCTAAAATAACAATATTGGTTGCTACATACATAATTGTTGAATTAGAACCTATTCCATAGGCTGCATTTCTATTTTGACTTACTTTAAAATCTAAAATTCCTGGAATGACATTAATTTCTCCTATGCTTTGAATCCAAATTTTAAGAATCTGGTCAATTACCACAATCGTTATTAGGATACTAATTAATACAATAAATTCTTTGCTTAATTTTTTCTCTTTTTTTATCAAAGCCTTCCCTTTTTCGTCTTCCATTTTTATCCTTCTTTCTTTATTTCATACACTACAAATTGCTCGTCTTGGTATAATTCTTTGTATTTATTTTTTTCTGTTTTTGTAATAATCATATTCATTTTTGAATTTTTATAAGCAATTATATGTGTAATGTCATATTTTTCGAAGGTATCTCCATAAAATTTTCCAATACTAGAAGTATCAATAAAATCTGAAAAAATATCTTCTTCTTTTCCACTAAATTCTGGTGCATATAAATCTGCTCTTGAATCAATAAATACTGGGATTCCTCTAAATATCATATAACTTCCATAATTATATTCATTATAAAATCTGGCTGTTCCTAAGTCAATATTTTCTAAAATGAAATCAGAAGCCTTGACTGGATATGTTTTTTCATCAACAAATTTATCTTTTAATTTGTCTTTTCCTAAGTAATAACTGATTCCCAACATAACACCAATTATGATAACAATTCCTATTTTATTACAAATTTTGTCTAAAATTTCTTCTTCTTTGTATTTTACATAAATATTCATTAACTGCATTAATAGTCGGTTTAGAATAATCGAACCTACAATTGTAAACATGGTTATTTGTCTTCTAGAACCTAACATCAAATAACATAGTCCACCTACCATAAATAAATCGCTTAATCTAATTTTTGCCTTTGTAAAAATTAGTATCGCTAAAAATAAAATGATTGTACATATTGCCTCTGTGCTATTGGCTAATGTCATTGGCAAATGTTCATTAATGTTTTGGGTAGTATTTCCTTGCATTGTTTTTGCTAAATAGGTATATGGCGTTGTTCCTAATGGTGTCATTAATCCTGTTAATAGGCATATTATCATGATTACAATTAACCATTTTACATTTGAATTTTTTGTAAATTGAATCTTGTATGGATTTTGTAATTCTTTGGTTCTTTTTACTTTTATTTTATCTATTTTTCCTTCTAATTCTTTTAATTCCTTTTTTAATGTTTCTATTTTTTCTTCTTGTCCTACTTTTTTCATCATTTTCTTTATTTTTCTTTTAAGTGAGATTACTTCTAGTTTTCGATAGATAATCATGTCTGCTAATAAAGCAAGTACATATTCTGCTATATATGGTAAATATAGAACAAAATAGAATGGAAATACTGCTACATGTAAGTTTGCAATGGCAAGTGGTATACTAATTAAACCAATTGCATAACGTTTTTTCTTCGTTTCTATAAATTTTTCAATAAAGTAAATTGTTAAAGCAAATAAAATAAAGGTTACTAATTGTGCTCTTGCTGCTATATATCCTCTTAATATATACATGACCGCTATGGTGATGACAAAAGAAAACATTTGATTTTTGACCAGTTTTCTATTAACGCCATAGATTGTTATTCCTAAAATTACAGATAAGATACAGGTTGTTATATAAATTCCTGTAAACCCAAATGCTTGGTAAATAAAATAAGTAATCAAATCATATCCCCAATGTGGATAGGTATATCCTAAATTTTCATGCCATGAAAATGGGTCTTTTCCATCTATTCCATATTGTGCTATATGTTCTCCCACTTTTATGGTATAATAGGTATCATTTTGAAAAGTTACTGGGGTTAATGCTATACAAAAAATAGCAATTAGAACAATCGCTAATATTGTAATTTTAACAGATTTCTTTTTCTCCACAAATAATTCCTCTTTTCTTTTTTTGTTTTTTCCAATTATATCAAAAAAAGTTCCAAAAGACTAGTCTTTTGAAACTTTTTACTTGTATTTATTTAATCTATATCAATTACTAATACAATCCTATACAGCTTCTTGATTTTCTACTTCTGTTGGCTCTTCTTTTTCTTCATTTTTTTCTTCTATCACTTCTAAACTTCCTACTGAAACTTCATAAGCTACTCTAGTTTGAGCTGTTCCATCTTCGTATTTTTTCTCATATGTTCTAGATTGAACTCTTCCCACTACTTTTACCTGTGAGCCAACTTCTAGGTTTTGACAAAATCTTGCGTTTCTTCCCCAGCTAATGCATGGGATATAATCTGATTTGTTATAAGCTCTATTAACAGCAAGTAATATGTCTGAAATTTCCCTTCCAAATGGTGTTTGTCTATAAATTGGTTTTTTACATATATATCCAATTAATACTACTTCGTTTGTTATGGTATCTTTTCTGACCATCTCATTTTCTTGTTCTTCTTCATTTTCTTCTACTTCCATAACATCTTTTGCAAAAACAGTTAAGATTAGTCTGTTTTTTTCGTTTTCATAGCTATTGTATGATCTAAATTGACCTTTTACTAATAATTTTTTTCCTTCTGTTAGGGTTTCTTCTCCAATTAATCTTTCTGATATGGTAATTGGTATAATGTCTTCATTTCCACTTAAACGTGGTATTCCTAATTTGAAAACATAAAATCTTTCTCCATATATTTCATGACTAAATTCTTTTTCTCCTGTAACTTTTCCAACTAATGTTAAATAGTTGTTTTCTAAATAATTTGTATCCAATCTCTTTTCCTCCCTATTTTTATCTTTCATCGTTTGCAAAATTTTCGTTTTGCAATAGTATATTTTTCCTAACGCACGATTCATACAGTTTTTATTATACACTATTTTTTTGGTTTTGTCTACATAAAAAGTTAATTTTATTCAAAAAAGTTAGTTTTTTCCTATACTTCCTCGATTATGTCTTTTTGGTATATCTTAAATACTGTATAAATAATTAAAATTTCATAAGTTTTTATTGCTTCTCCTTGTTCTTTTTTTATCCTTCTTTCTTCTATTTCTATTTTATTGCCTTCACGGTTTTGTAGACTTTTTTGCCAATAAACTAAAATGTCTGTATCACTAATACTTGATACGGTAACCATTGCTTTTTGATTTAGTCCATAGGTTATACTATTTGTCATTTTCTCTATTTCTTTTTGTTTTTCGTTTTTATCTGTGTTTATCATTAGATATTGTGTATTTTTAAAAATTTTCGTTAAAATCCCCTTATATTTTTCAAATTTATTTAAGTTATCTTCTATTATGATGGTTTCAAACTTAATGTTCTTTATATTTTCAATACTTCTTAAATTTATGGGAACAAATTGTATGCTTTCATCTTCTATTTTTTGTGTAATTTTCTTTTTGATATTTTCAAAACATTTTCGATTGGCCATAATTCCGATAAATGACATTTTTTATCTCCTATTACTTATCTTCTTTTTTTATTATTTCCTTTTTTGGTAAATTTATACTGCTTTTGAAAAAGTTTTTTCAATTTTTAATCTGAGTTCCATTGTTGTTAATACTATAATTTTCCAAATGGATTAACTCTGATACTGTTACTACTTCTAATCCTTTTTGTTTGATATTTTTCAACAACATATCCAAGCTATCTGCTGTATGTTTTGTACCATTATGACTTAAAATAATGTCTCCTTGTTTGATTTTGCCTTCTAATCGTTTCCACATTTCTTCTCCTGTAAGCCCTGTATAATCAAGTGTATCTAAATTCCATTGTATGGTATAATATCCTTTTTCTTGTGCCGCTTTTATCACTGTGTCATTGTATTCTCCATAAGGTGCTCTATAAATCTTCGTTCTTTTTCCTGTTACTTTTTCAATTTTATCATTACTTTTTTCAATCTCTTCTATATTTTTATCATAACTTAAATTATTAACATGTGGATGGGTATCACTATGACTTGCTATTTCATGACCTGCTTCGTGTATCTTTTTTGCAGCTTCTGGAAACTTATCAATCCAATCTCCTACCATAAAAAAAGTTATTTTCACTTGATTATCTTGCAAAGTTTTTAATATGATATCAATATCGTCTGCATTCCATGCACAGTTCATAGTAAATGCTACTCTTTTTTGCTCAGTTTGTACATTATAGATTGGTAATAATTTTCCTACTACACTTGATGTTTGTATTGTATTTCCTCCATTACTAGTGTTATTTAGGCTTCCTGCTACACAAAATAATAGTACCACTGTTACAATGGATACTAGATATGTATATATTTTTTGTTTGTTCAATACGAAAAACATAAAAAATCCCTCCTAGATTAATGCTTTACTCTTTCCATTGTATGCTTTTCCTAGAAAGAAAATAACCATGATTTTTTCCTCCGTCCCCCAAATCATCTTTTGATAAAAGAAAAGAATAGCAAGTTTCCCTGCTATTCTTTTCCTTTTTGTCCAAAAGCTTATTCTTCCGCTTTCTTTTTTTCGCAAATTGTTTCTTCTGGTCTTTTCAAAGCTATGATTAGCTGCTCTTCATCTGATTCGCTAACGTCAAAATAAGATGATAAACGTTTCGAAAAATATACGTAGATGTCATGATATTGTTCTTTCGGTATTATAACCTCCTTTATTGCTTCCGCAACTTTTCTTAATCCTTTCCCAGGTAGAGAGTCTGTGCATAAAAGTGTGTCATTTGATACAATTCTTACCTCTAAATTTTTTTCTTCTTTTTTTCTTATTAAAGCAATTTGCCATACTAATATCATGGTTTCATCTGTCGCTTCATCTTTTGTTTCCTCTGTTGACTCATCAAAAATATTTATGAGTTTTACAACTTGATTTTGTATCTTTCTCTCTCTTCTTTTTTTTAATTCTTTTACCAGTGCCATCCGATCTTCAACCGTTTGTTTTGCATATTTTTTTACATCTTCTTCTGTCATATTATTTCCTCCTTGTATTTAACAATTTGCTACTTTTGCTTTGTTACATCTATATTTTATCATATTTTACATAATTATGCAATATTTTTGTGTCGGACTTACTATTGGGCAAAATTATAGGGATCTTCTTTTATGATTTTTTCATTGTCAAAATCGCTCCATCTATTGCCTCCTATAATTTCTCCTGTTGTACAATCTACAAAATACGTATATTTTTCATTTTTATCATGTTCTATGACCACACACCAAACTTTTCTGACTCTTTTTTCTGTTTCATATTGTGTGGTTCCATATTTAAGAAATTCGTGATTATCATATTGTTCTTTATACTTTTCTCTTAAATATACATCCTCATTCATTTGTTTAATTCTAATTTCTGCTTCTATTTTTTGAATCGTTTTATCTGGTTCAATCTGTTGTTCTTTTCTTTTTGCTATTTCTATTGCCTTTTCTTTTCCAATTCTTTCTGGATTCTTCTCATATTTTTGTTTTTTGATATTGAAAGAATAAATTCCATTAATTGTTGGAACCCATCCAATATAAATTTCTTCATAAGGATTGATTAGTTCTCCGTATTTTTTCTGAAATTGTGCATACCAAATATAAGACCCTTCGTCTGTTTCCATATTTCTTGTTAGTTTTACTAATTCATATTCATCTTTATCATCTTCTGGTTTTAATTTAGCTAACAGTTCATGCGCTACTTTTCTTGCTTCTTCTCTCGTTATTCCATAATTATAAGGAATACGATAATTCCAAGTTGGCACTTGAACCGATTTTAATTCTCCTGTTTCTCCTTCTAATAGAATAGTAGCTTTATTCGTAGCTATGTTCCATTCATTTTCGTTAGAAAAAAATGCTTTTTCTAGCTGAATATTTAAAATACTATCCTCTTCTAATCCTATTTTTTTCAAAGCTTTTTCAGCAAATTCTTTGGCTTCTTCCTCTGAAATACATTTTTTTGCTTCTTCTTCTGAAATTGGTGCTTCGTGATTAAACTCATAAACTTTTGGCTCTTTCCATATTTTTTTCTCTTCGTTACTATTTCTTATATTTACATTAGCTGCATAGGCAATGCCAACTGTAACTCCTATTGTTAGTATGAAAGTTGCTACCATTTTTAAAGGATTTATTTTATTTTTTCTGAATGTTACTTGGTAAAATTCATCTTTTTCTTTCGCTGTTGCCACTTCTTTATGTTTTTCGTATATTTCTTCTAAATATTCGCCATTAGCCTTCATAAGAAACGCCCTCCTTTTCTAATAATATTTTCATTTTTTTCTTAGCTCGATTAATCAATATTTTAACTTGATTTAAATTTTTATTCATAATCTTAGCTACTTCTTTATATTTTAATCCTTCAAAAGAAGTTAAATAAATAACAGCTTGATAATCTGGTTTTAACTGATTTAATACTTTTCTTACATTTTGCGAAGTTTCCTCTTTAAAAATTTCCTCCTCCAAATCATTATCTTCTATATAAATATTCTCATAATCATTCAGATTAATGATTCTTTTTTCTTTTTTTAAATAATTAATTGCTCTACATTTAGCAATCATATATAAATAGGTTTTAAAAGAATATTTAAAATCATATTGATTCTTATTTATCAACAAATAAACAAACACATCTTGTGATATATCTTCTGCTATTTGTGTATTTTTCGTATATCTTGCTATAAAATATATCATATTATTTTTATATTTTATTACTAATTTCTCGAAGGCTTTTTTATCACCTTTTAGATATTGCTTATATAATTCCTTGTCGTCTTCTTCTCTTGTCATTTTTCTCTCCTTTAAATTTTCTTTTCCTTATATATACAATTGAAAATGTAATTTGTTACACAGTAAAAGATATAAATTGCCAAAAAGGACAAACCTTTTTGGCAATTTATATCTTCTATTATTTATATTTACTTAATCATAATCATACCAATCATAATTACGATAATTTCTGTATGTACTATAATCATCATCCATGGCATCATAAATTCCTAATGCCATTCCAAATATAACAATAAATACTATGATGGCAAAGGAGATTACCAATCCAACTGAACCTGTTACTAATCCTGCTATAGCCATGCCCTTTTTAGTTGATTTAATACCTAATACACCAAATATAATTGCTAAAATTGCACAAGGTATGGAGATATACCATAAGCAGAATAGTACTAATGCTACAATTCCCAATACCATAGAGGCAATACAAAATCCTTTTTTATCTTTCTTTGCATCTTCTACTACTTTTGTATCTTGTTGATTTTCGTTTTCTGGTTCATCCACTTTTTCTATCTCTATGAATTCTCTTTTCTCTTCTTCCATTTTTCATTCTCCTTTCTTTGTTTTTATTATACTACTCTTTGTTTGTTTTTACAATAAGTTTCGTACAATTGTATAAATTATAAGTACTATTGCAAAAATTATGATATACCAATATTTCGGATAAATCCAAGTTGCTACCTTATTCTTTTTATCCAAATTGATTAAATATACTATATTTACTATCAATAAATAGACAACTCCTACACAAAATACCATATGTGAAAAAAATGCATGCATCCAATCGCCTTTTAGTATAGAAATAATACACCTGGTTCCTCCACAAGCTGGGCAAAATAGTCCTGTCGTGTGATGGACCCAACATGGAGGTATTATTTTTAAATATTTAGAGTTAACAAAATAAAATAAACAGATTAAAATAATTAATTCGCTTATTATAATTTGAATTCTTTTCTTTTTCACTTTTATTCTCCTCTTTTCTATTATATAAGATTTTTTTTGAAAATACTAGTTAAATTATTTCAACTTTCTACATTTTTCTTCATATGATATATAAAGTAACTTGAAAGTTACGAAAAAAGAAAGGAATGATTAAAATGGAAATGGATAATAAAAAACCTTTTTGTCCAGTTCTTGATGTAGATGGCGTGATTTCAGGTGGAAAACAATTCGATTTAGATATAACTTTACCAGAAGATAATCGTGACGTTATTTACGGAGTTGTAAAAAATTGTTTTAAAGAGCCAGTTAAAGATGCTGTTGTAAAATTAGTGGAAATTGTTTGTGAACATGGTAAAGAAGAAAGAAGACCAATTGGTCATACTTTTACAGATAAAGAAGGGGAATTCGTATTTGGTCCTCTTTGTCCTGGAAAAGAATATGCTTTACAAATTTGGGTAAATGACACCAAAAAAATTAAAATTTGTGCAAAATGTCATCATGAAGGTAAATGCTTAAAAGGTGAGAAATGCGATAAATGTGATTGCTTTATCTCAGATTGTGATGAATGCAAAAAGCATGAAAAAGAAGATTGTTTTGAAAAACCTGAATGTTTATAATTAACAATAACTTAAGAAAAAATAAGGGCTTGCTTAAAGTTTGCAAGCCCCATTAAATTATTTTCTCATTTCAGACATCTTGTAAATCACATATTTACAACTTCTATCATTATATGTTATAATTATAATTAGCTTAATCAATCAAGGGAGGTTATATATTACATGTCATTCGTATATGAAGATGAAACAAATCAAGTTCTTTTTCAAAATAATTGTTTAGCATTAACGATTCGAAAAGAATATCAAATTCAAACAACCTATAAAGTATTTAATAAAAGCCTATCTGTTGGATTTAAGTCCATATTTTCTGGGCTAGTTTTAACAATACTAAATATCTTTATTTAAATTTGTTGTTTAATTTTTGTATTTTTCTTTGTGTATAAATTACAAATTCATCTTTTTCTCCTACCTTGCCAATATGTTTATGATATTTGGCAATTTCTTCTTTTAAGCTTTTAAGCTCTTCTTTGCTTTTTACATTTTTAAATTTTGGTCTAAAATATTCGGTATAACATAATTTCTGTACAGCTAAAAAATGATTCTGAATTTCTTTGGTTCGAATTTCTATTTTTTTCTCTATTAGCTTTCTATTTTTTTTGTTCTTTTCAACTTTTAAAATTCTTCTATCTTCCGCTATTTTATCTCTTGCATTCATCATTTTGTCAAATGAATTTCTTAAAAAGTCATAGGATTTTTTTCCTGCGAACTCTTCAAATGCCTCTTTAAAATCATCTGTATTTTCAAGTATACTTTTTAATAATTCTTTATACCCTAATACATAAGTAATTTGTTGTAATAATGCACATAATATTGGAAATGATTTGTTTTGAATTCCCTCTATATCAATTCCAAAATAATTGGTATGTTCTTGTTTCGTATTAAATACAATTGAAATAATTAATTGTATTGCTACTTCATTGATTGCAAGTCCTGTAATTTTATAGCCATGCAATTTACATAGCCCCATTTGGTTTGGCATAGCTCCTATGTTGTTTTCTTGATTACATTGTATGTAATGAAATATTTCATGCATCATAATTTCATCTATATTTTTTATACTTTTTTCATCTCTTATATAAATTGAGTTTGTCGAAACAATATAATTCACATTTGTATATTTTTCTGGTATTCTAGCAAAATACATTTTTGAATTAACAATATGTTCATACATATAATTCCCGTCAAAATCTACAATGATTGCTTCTATTTTTTTTATTACCTCTACTGCAACTTGTTCTACTTCTTCTGAAGTAAGAGCCCTAATGGGCTCTATGTTATATCTTTTTAATTCACGACTTGTACTCATATAACTATCCTTCCTTCATAAACTTAGTTAATGCTTTTTGAAGTTCTTTAAAATCAATTGGCTTAGATATATGCTCATTCATTCCTGCTTTTTCTGCCATAATAATATCATCTGCAAATGCATTTGCTGTAACAGCTATTATTACAACTTCTTTGGCATCTCTTCTTGGCAATTTTCTAATATTTCTAGTAGCTTCATATCCATCCATAATTGGCATTTGTATGTCCATTAATATAGCATCAAAATATCCTACTGCACTATTTCTAAAAATTTCTACCGCTTGTTGTCCATCAAATGCTTGCGTAATCTTCACATTTTGCATTTCCAAAATTTCTGTTGCTATTTCCATATTTAACTCATTGTCTTCAACAAGTAGTATTCTTTTTCCAGATAAGTCTTCTAATGATTCCTTCTCTATTGTTTTTCTTTGACTTGTTCCTTCACTGATTTCTAATGGTAAAATAACATTAAATTCACTTCCTTCACCTGGCTTGCTACTAATTTCTATTTGTCCATTCAATGCCTGTATATTATTTTGCACAATTACCATTCCAAGCCCTGTACCAGTCATTTCTTCTGATTGGAATCTAGTTTCTCTTTCAAATGGAGTATATATTTTCTCTAAAAATTCTTTGCTCATTCCAATTCCATTGTCAACGATTCTAAAACAATATTTTGAAATAAATTTTCCTTCTATTTCATTTACTTCAATACATATTTTTCCATTTCTTTTTGTATATTTTAGTGAATTTGATACAATATTATTTATAATTTGCCTAATTTTTCCCAAATCACTAAAAACATAATCATGTTTTATATTAAAAACAACTTTTAGATTTTTTTGTTGTAATGCTGATTGCTCTTCAAAAATGCTAAGAACTTCTTCTAACATTTGTTTTATATTAAATTCTGTTTTATTTATGATTGGCATATTTTCTTCAATCTTTGAAACTTCCAAAATATTGTTGATTAATTCTAATAATTGTTTACTTGATATGTTAATTTTACTTAAATAATCTAACATTCTTTCTTTATTTTCAATTTGATCTTTTGCCATATTAGAGAAATTTATAATAGCATTTAATGGTGTTCTCATATCATGAGACATATTTGAGAAAAATCTATTCTTAGTTTGTGTCGCTAGCTGCATTGTTTCAAGTGATTCTCTTAAAACTTCTTTTTCCTCTATTTCCTTCTCTTTTCTGGCATCTGCATCTTGGAAAGCAAAAATTACTTCTGGTCTATTTTTTCTTACATATTCTTTACTATATAGCATTCTAACATTTACCCATTTGAATTCACTATTAAAAGACCTTTTAAAATCCCCTCCAAAACTTCTTACATCATTATTTACTAATCTACGAATATTTTCAATTGAAAATGTTTCTTTAAAATCCTTATAGGCATCTTCCTCCATAATATTTTGCACAAATTCAACAAATGACTGATAATCTCCTGTTTTTGGCATAGATTTTTCGATATATTCAGAACCTTTTAAGATTGTGTATTGTTCTTTTTCAAAATCTACTAAGTAAAGTGCATAATAGGAATCTCCTAACACCGTAGTGATTCTTGTATACAATGATTTTCCTTTTAATGCAACTCTTTCTGATAAGGTTAAATATAATATCATAATAGAAAATAGTACGGTAGTTGCATAATAAGCAATCAAAATATTTCTTGTTCCAGATAGCATATCATCATATGGAATGATAACAATAATCTTCCATCCATTAAATGTTTCTGTTTTGTATAGTCCTGATTCTTTGTTTGTACCATCTGCCACAAATGATGAATTTGTAATTTCATCCTCTTTTATTCCTAATTCTGAATATACCTCATTTATCTGTTCTTTTGTTTCGTTTTCTTTTACGGTTGTTTCACTACTTCCTTGATGTATTATTTTTCCAGTTGCATCTGTTATATAATAAAACGTTCCTTTTGGAAATATTTCAATATCTGCCCATGTTGTTATTCTTTCTGGGAAAATATTAATTGCTAATATGTCTTTGGTTCCTTCTATTCTTAATGCTGAAGTTATTACTTGTTCTTCTGTTCCATTATAACCATGTGCATTGGTATAGATAACTTCTCCTTCTTTTGCTTCCATGGCTTTTTTATACCATTCTGTTTCTATGTATTCATTATTTTTATAGGTTATATTATCAGATGAATAGAACTTATTGTCAATTAGTGCATACATTTTAACATTGTCTACTTCCAGTATTTCTCCATAATCTGTAAATAGTTTATTCATTTCATTGACACTTATTGTATTCTCTTTTTGTTTTTTGCGTTCTTGTATTTTAACTGCTACTGTTTTTAATAATGCTTCGTTTTTTCTAAGATAAGTTTCTTGTGTAGACCTTATTTTCTGTGGTATTTCTCCACCCATGTCATTTAGGCTTTGCGTAAACTGTCCTCTTGATACCATTAATAGAATTCCACCTATTACAAAACATACTAATAAAAATATTATTGTTTTTGAAAACTTGGGACTTTTTTTAAATAATTTTTGCGTTCTTTTCATCTTCTTCATTCCTTTCTTTATTTTATTAGTCCATATTACGAATGATTGTTGTTATATGTTCATAACATTCTTGTAATTGTTCATATATTTCTGTGGTTTCTTCATATTGTTTGTTTCTTATTTTTTGTACTAAATTATTACTAATACTAAATAGTTTTTCTAAGCTTAAATTTCCTGCTACACCCTTTAGGGTATGTGCTTTTTTTTCAATTGCTTCATAGTCTCCTTTTTGCCATGCTTCTTCTAATTCCTGATAGGTACTATCATTTAAAAATTTTTTTAAAAAACGTTGGTACATTGATTCTACTCCACCAAATCTAGTGATTGCTTCTTCATAATTAATCTCTAATTCTTTACTTGCTTCTTGTAGATTCATTTGTTTCACATCCCCTTTTTTCATTTTTTCTGCTATTATATTAGCATGAATTTTAATTTTTTTCAAGAGTTTTGGAATAAGCTAATAGCTTATTCTTGGTCTATTATTATAAAAAAAAATATTGCCAAAAAGGTCCGTCCCTTTTGGCAATTTGACAATTGACAAATATTCTTACATAATCCCCATTTTTTTAGCAAATTGCTTTCCTTTTTTCATTAGTTTCTTTTTGCTCATTCCTTCATTTTCTGCATACATCATCATTAATCCTGTGGTAATTAATCCACCAATCATAACGCCTTTTACAAATTTCATATTACTCACCTCTTTTTTATTTTCCCTTCTTTTTTTTATTTTTATACTCTTTTCTATACAATTTAAAGATGGAATATATTTCATTTATTGTTATGATTGCTAAGAAGATACCAAAACATTTTTTTAGAATTCCTACATTAATATGAATGGAAATATTAGAACCTATAATGGCACCTAAAATTCCAAATATCGAAATTAATATAGCTAAGTTTATTTCAATATTTTTGTTTTTTAAGTTAACAAGAATGGCTACCATGGATGTTGGAATAAAGAAAATCAAGTTAGTAGCTTGCGCTATGTGCTGTTCTATTCCCAACATAAACGTTAGAAGGAAAATTAAAATGGTTCCTCCTCCCATTCCTGTTCCACTTACAATTCCAGATACAATTCCAATTATAATTTCTGTCATATGACCTCCTAGCAGAGATTTGCAATTCAACTTTTAGCCAAAAATCATTTTGTATGATACATACGCTAAAAATATAGTAAATGCTATTTTCATTATTTTTTCTGGTAATCTTTTTAAAAGTTTAGCTCCTATATATCCACCAATTGCTCCACCTATTGCACAAAGAATAGCAATTTTCCAATCAATGAAATTTCCCTTATAATAGAAAAAGCTACTCGTTATTACCATTGGTAAAATACATAGTACCGATGTTCCTCTCGCTTTTGTATCATCCACGTCTAATAAGTGAATAAATGCTGGTACCAATATCATTCCTCCACCTGTTGAAAATAGTCCACTTACTATTCCTGCTAACAATCCAATTATTATTTTTTTGAACATATTAAAAACCTACTTTTTAGTAGGTTTTCCATTTTTTATTTTTTTATTCAATTTTAATTCTATAAATCATCTGGATTATAGTATTGAACTCCCAACATTTTATCTGGTAGATATTGTTGTTCCACATAATGACCTGGAAAATCATGCGGATATAAATAGCCTTCACTATATCCTAATTCTTTCATCTTTTCGATTGGGGCATTTCGTATATGCATTGGGATTTCTCCTGTATCTTTTGTTTGTACATCTTCTAATGCTCGATTAATTCCCATATAGGTAGCATTTGATTTTTTAGAAGTTGCCACATAAACAGCTGCCTCTGATAATAGAATTCTTGCTTCTGGCATTCCTATCATATGAATTGCTTGCATAGCTGAATTGGCTACCACTAAAGCATTTGGGTTTGCTATTCCGACATCTTCAGATGCACAAATAACAATTCTTCTCGCTAGAAACAAAGGGTCTTCTCCTCCATTTAATGCTCTTGCTAAATAGAATATGGTAGCATCTGCATCAGAGCCCCTCATGGATTTAATGAATGCACTAATATTATCATAATGCTCTTCTCCGTTTTTATCGAATATCGCTTTTCTATTTTGAATACTATTTTTAATAACTTCATCTGTTAAATGGATATATCCATCTTCACTCATTGGTGTTGTTAGAGTTGCTACTTCTAACCCATTCAATGCCGTTCTTACATCCCCATTACTAATTGCTGCTATTTTCTTTAAGGTCCCTTCTTCTATTTTTATGTTATATTCTCCTAATCCGTCTTTTCTTACTAATGCATTTTTTAATACTTGATAAATATCATTTTCGGTTAGAGGATTTAATTTGATTACCATAGACCTTGAAATCAACGCCTTATTGACTTCGAAATAAGGATTTTCTGTGGTTGCTCCAATTAAAATTATCGTTCCATTTTCTACAAAAGGAAGCAAAGCATCTTGTTGTAATTTATTAAAACGATGAATTTCATCGATAAATAAGATGCTTTTTCCAGTAGGGTTTAGCATAAAGTTTTTCGTTTCTTCTACTACTTTTTTGATGTCTGCTACTCCTGATGTTACTGCATTGATTTTATAAAATTTGTATTGTGTGGTTTCACTAATTACTCTTGCTAAAGATGTTTTTCCACAGCCTGGAGGACCAAATAGAATAATACTGGATAATCTATCTGCTTTTATGGTCCTATATAAAATTTTGTCCTTTCCTATAACATGTTCTTGACCTACATATTCTTCTAGTGTTTTG
Organism: uncultured Clostridia bacterium; assembly: GCA_949077355.1. Lineage (GTDB taxonomy): Bacteria > Bacillota > Clostridia > TANB77 > CAG-508 > CAG-269. Next base: position 29,251 of record CARUQW010000015.1, read on the forward strand.
GGTCTCATTCGAAAGGCTAATGGTTCTTTATGGTTCATGATTTTTTCCTCCATACCTACAGGCATTACTTATCTGTAAGCTCACCTAACGTTCGCACAGCTAA